>JAAXUM010000374.1 GCA_013336025.1 Chlorobiaceae bacterium | reverse complement strand
GCTTTCCACATCTCCAACCAGTCCGAGCTTGTCGGCATTCTGGCAGGGTATGGCTTTAATCGTATCGGCATCGAGTCCGCTGACGCCAACGGCTTTGCCGCCATGTTCGCTGATCAGGCGGACGATATCCTGATTCACTTTACCAGCCAGCGTCATCTGTACAACCGAGATCATCTCGATATCGGTAACCCTTTTTCCGTGATGGAATCGGGAGCTCAGCCCCATTTTTTCAGCGGTCTTCGTAATGGCATCTCCGCCGCCGTGGACCAGCACCACATTGATGCCGACCTTTCTGAGCAGGGTGACATTCTGGGCAAAGCTGTTTTTGAGTTTCTCGTCCTTCATTGCCGAACCGCCGTACTTGATAACAAAGGTTTTGCCTTCAAATTTACGGATATACGGCAGGGCCTCTATCAGCACCTGGCCTATTGCTGCGGGGGGAGCGCTCCTCCCGGTTTTCAATTCGCTGCACAATGGGTTCATGCGGGGGTTGTTCATGGTATTGTAAAATTCAGCTCCGGTAACTGCCGTTGATTTCGATATACTCCTTGCTGAGGTCGCAGCTCCAGATCCTTGAGCTGCCAGCTCCCGTGCCGAGCTTGACGGTGATGGCATAGCTCTCTTTTTTCATGATTTCCGCTGCCTTCTCTTCGGAGAAATCCGCAAGAAATCCCGGTTTCAGAACAGGGAGGTCATCAAAGAAAATGGCAACATCCTCCTGTTTGAACGAGGCTCCCGAACGCCCGGCAGCAGCGATAATCCTGCCCCAGTTTGCATCCTCACCGTGAATGGCCGTTTTGACCAGGCTTGAGTTTGCGATGGTTCTTGCCGCCAGTTCGGCCTCTTTATCATCCACCGCGCCGATAACCTTGATTTCAACCAGTTTGGTGGCTCCTTCGCCGTCGATCACAATAAGTTTGGCAAGAAAAATCATAAGCGTTTCAAGGGCTTCCTGAAAGATGCGGAAATCGTCGGTATCCGCCGCAATTTCAGGGCCGGTTCCTCCTGCAAGTATCGCAACCATATCGTTGGTGCTTGTATCGCCGTCAACCGTGATGGCATTGAAGCTCCGGCTGTTGGCCGTTGCGAGTGCATGCTGCAGAAGATCGGGGGCAATGCCTGCGTCGGTAGCAAGAAAGCAGAGCATGGTGGCCATGTTCGGGCATATCATGCCTGAGCCTTTCGCTATACCGCTTATTCTCACCTTCCCGGTAGAGAGCGCAACATCAAGAGCAAAAAACTTTTCGAACGTATCTGTTGTCATGATGGCCTCAATGCTGTCAAGGAGCGCATCATGGCGAAGTTCGCTGGCAAGTGGTGCCAGGCTGCCTATAATCTTCTCCATTGGCAGCAATTGTCCGATCACTCCTGTAGAAGCGACAAAAATCTCTTCAGGTTTCAGGCCTGATACCTTCGCGGTTTCTTCGGCCATGGCACGCGCATCTTCCATTCCTTTTGTACCGGTTGCGGCATTGGCATTGCCGCTGTTGCAGACAATCGCACGCATTGTTCCCGATGAACGCAGAAGATGCTCTTTTGAAACCGTCACCGGTGCTGCCGAGCACAAATTTCGTGTGAAAAGTGCTGCGGCGCTTGCCGGTTTTGCTGAAAAAAGAATCATGAGATCCTTTTTTCCCTGTTGTCTGATTCCGGTAGCCATTCCGGCGGCAAGAAATCCTTCAGGCCAGAAAGAGCTGATTCCATCGTTATCAGCAGGTACGGGGGTCAGAAAATCCGGGAAAAAGGATGCCTCACAGAGGGAGGTGATGACGGATTGTGCTTTAGGAAGATTGATCACTTTTTTAAAAAATATGGTTACAGCAGGCCCTCGGTTTCATCAAAGCCGAACATGAGATTCATGTTCTGTACAGCCTGACCGGCAGCTCCCTTGAGCAGGTTGTCGATTGCGCTGACGATCACTGCCGAGCCGGTTCTGGTGCCGCTTGCAATATGGATATCACAGAAATTGGTGTTCACGACATGACGAACTTCCGTCATCTGTTCCCTGACTCGCACAAATGGTGCCGTCCGATAAAAATCACGGTAGAGCTGCTCAATGGTTTCCACCTGTTCGGGGTTTTCAAGGCGGATGGTAAGCACGGAGTATATTCCCCTCGTCAACGGGCCGATCATCGGCGTAAAGGTGAAA
>JAAXUM010000137.1 GCA_013336025.1 Chlorobiaceae bacterium | reverse complement strand
GAATCCATTAGGATTAACTTTCTGACCCAATGCTCTCTCCTTGTTTTATTTAGTTACCGGGTTTTTAACCTTATCGACGATGATCGTCAGATGATTCGATCTTTTACGAATCCTGAATGCGCGACCCATAGGCGCTGGAAGCGTCCTTTTAAGCGTTGCACCCTGATCAACATAGACTGCCTTGATAAAAAGCTCCTGATCACTTACCCTTTCATCAGGGTTAATCAGGGCATAATTAGAGACTGCCGATTTAAGCGTCATCATCACATTTCGAGAGGCGCTTTTCGTCGAGTTAAGGAGAATTGCCTTTGCCAGATCAACCTGTTTTCCTCGAACAAGACCAGCCACAAGACGCATTTTTCTCGGCGATGTAGG
>JAAXUM010000136.1 GCA_013336025.1 Chlorobiaceae bacterium | reverse complement strand
GTGACGTAATATTGCTTTTGCTTGCATGATATCTTACTCTTTCGCGTTTTTCAATTTACTTTTTCTTTGGTGCCGAACCGCCTTTTTCAGCCTTGCCACCCGCATGGCCGCGAAATGTTCTTGTTGGAGCAAACTCTCCAAGCTTGTGACCAACCATGTTATCGCCAACATAAACAGGAACATGAGTCCTTCCATTATGCACGGCAATTGTATGACCGACAAAATCAGGAGAAATCATTGAACTTCTGGACCAGGTCTTAACAACCTTCTTTTCTCCCTTGCTGTTCATATCAAGAATCCGCTGCTCCAGTTTAAAGTCAATGAACGGCCCCTTTTTAAGTGATCTTGGCATAGTTTCTCTACTTGTTGTTAATATCCGGTCTGTTTACTTGGCATTTCTGCCACGAACTATCAATTTCTGTGATGCTTTCTTCTTGTTTCTTGTCTTAAGTCCCTTGGCAAGCTGACCCCATGGTGACTTAGGATGCCTTCTGCCACCACCCGATTTCGATTTACCTTCACCGCCACCCATTGGATGATCAACAGGGTTCATGGCCATACCTCTTGTCTGAGGACGAATACCAAGCCAGCGGCTTCTGCCTGCTTTACCAAGTACTATATTTTCATGTTCGGCATTACCGACAACACCGATGGTGGCACGACATTCAACCCTTACTTTTCTGATCTCACCCGAAGGCAGTTTCAGAGTAACATAATCACCTTCGCGTGCAGCAAGAACCGCAAAAGCGCCTGCCGATCTGACAATCTGTCCACCCTTACCTGCGCGCATTTCGACATTATGAATATCGGTGCCAAGCGGAATATTTTTCAAAGGCATGGTGTTGCCGGTCTTTATTTCGACCTTCTCACCACTTTCCACTTTTTCGCCGACTTTCAAACCTTTCGGGGCGAGAATATAACGTTTTTCTCCATCATTGTAATGCAATAATGCAATTCTTGATGATCGATTCGGATCATACTCAATAGAAGCAACCGTTGCGGGTATCCCATCCTTGTTGCGCTTGAAGTCAATAATCCTGTAATGCCTTTTGTGTCCGCCGCCCATATGGCGAGAGGTAATCCTGCCGGCACGGTTTCTGCCACCTGTTCTTTTTACAGGAACAAGCAGACTTTTTTCCGGCTCACTTTTCGTGATCTCGTCAAATCCGGGGTAGGACATAAACCTTGACCCTGGCGTTACCGGTGCTAATTTCCTTATAGCCATGTGAATTATGATCTTTCCTTGTTGTGAATTCTATCCTTCACCCTTCTGGGTTGAACCGGAGTAATAATCAATTGACTGGTCCTTTGCCAGAGTAACAATCGCCTTCTTCCAGTCACTTTTCTTTCCTTGAAGCACGCCTTTCCGTGTAAACTGTCTTTTGGATTTTCCGAGGCAGTTTACTGTTCTGACAGACTTCACCACGACACCGAATTTTTCTTCGATCGCTTTTTTAATAACTGTTTTATTGGCATCGAGCTTAACCTTGAATACATACTGACCTTTCTTTTCAGTAAGTCCTGTACTTTTTTCTGTCAGCCACGGCCTGAGCAACGGGTTTTTCATCTTTTTCTCTCTTGTTTACTGGAAACCTGCAACTACCCTAATGTGTCCTCAATTTTCGTCAGAGCTGTCTTCTGGAACAATATCGCGTTGCTGTTGAGAATATCATAGGTAGATATTTTATCAGCAGTCATGATATTGAGAACCGGAATATTTTTCCCGGACCGGGCAATAATCATATCATACTCGGGGGTCAGCATAAGTGTTTTCTTCTGCTCAAGACCGAGATTTTTAAGAATTTCCGCGACAGGCTTTGTTTTAATAGCATCAAGTCTGAAATCCTCAATGACAAGTATTTTGCCAGCCTTTGCTTTTGCACTCAATGCTGAACGACGGGCAAGAAGCTTGACTTTTTTATTGACTTTCTGGTCATAAGATCTTGGCTGAGGACCAAATATCGTTCCACCACCAATCATCAGAGGAGAACGGGTTGAACCCTGGCGAGCATTACCTGTACCTTTCTGCCGGTAGGGCTTTCTCCCACCGCCTCTTACCTGTGCACGGGTTTTTGCCTTGTGAGTTCCCTGCCTTCTGTTAGCAAGTATTGATTTTACATCAAGATACATCGCGTGTTCGGATACTTCCACGCCAAAGATCTCCTCATTGAGCGTAACAACCTCTCCCGTTTCCGTACCGCTGGTATTTAAGACTTTAAGTTCCATAGCTTCGTGCAATCAGCGTTTACTTTTTTGTTGAAACAATCTTTACGTAGGAGTTTTTTGGCCCAGGTATGGCACCCTTGACAACAAGCAGATTTGATTCAGGCATGATTCTTATAATCTCAAGATTCTTGACTGTGATATTGCATCCACCCATACGTCCGGCCATTCTTGTTCCCCTGAAAGTTCTTGATGGATCTGATGAACCACCTACTGAACCCGGCGCTCTTAACCTGTCTGACTGACCATGCGTTCTCGAACCGCCACCGAAATTGTGGCGTTTTACAACACCGGCAAAACCCTTACCCTTTGAAACACCAAGCACGTTAATCTTTTCACCTTCTTTAAAAACAGAAAGATCAAGAGGCGCACCAGCTTCGAGCTCAAGATTTATTTCACTCTTCGAAAATTCAGCGATTTTATAACCAGGGGTAACTCCCGCCTTTTTATAATGACCAAGCATCGGCTTGTTCACCTTTTTCTCATCCCTCTCACCGATACCGATCTGATAAGCATCGTATCCGTCCTTCTCTGCATGCTTTACCTGCGTCACAAAGCATGGCCCTGCCTGAATAATAGTACAGGATATAGCTTCGCGTTTATCATTGTATAAACGGGTCATGCCGATTTTCTTTCCAAGAATCGCGCCCATAATGAATAGCTCTTTTCTAATTCGTTAAGACTTAATTTCAACATCGACACCACTTGGAAGCTCAAGCTTCATCAGCATATCAATGGTTCTGGACGTCGGATTGATTATTTCAATCAACCTTTTATGTGACGAAAACGAAAACTGCTCACGCGACTTCTTGTCAACATGCGGCGACCGGTTAACCGTATACACATGTGCCTTTGTCGGCAGCGGTATCGGACCAAAGATGATGGCGTCAGTTTGTTTTACCACATCAATAATCCTTAAAGCCCATTTGTCAACCAAGCTGTGATCGTATGACTTGAGCTTGATTCTTATCTTTTGCTGTACAGCCACTTGTCAACCCTGTTTCTTGTTAGCAATAAAAAAGGGGCGGGATTCACTGAGCCCCGCCCCGGGACGACATATCAGTCAATTACTCTATAATCTTTGTTACAGAACCTGCACCTACGGTACGTCCGCCTTCACGAATAGCAAAACGAAGGTTTTCGTCCATGGCGATCGGAACGATAAGCTCTACATCAACGGCAAGGTTATCTCCAGGCATAACCATTTCAACACCTTCAGGCAGAGTTACTGAACCTGTAACATCAGTGGTTCTGAAATAGAACTGCGGGCGATAGCCGTTGAAAAAAGGAGTGTGACGACCACCCTCTTCTTTTCTCAGAATATAGACCTCAGCCTTGAACTTGGTATGTGGCTTGATCGTACCAGGTTTGGCAATAACCATACCGCGCTCGAGTTCAGTCTTATCAACACCTCTGAGCAGAAGACCTGCGTTATCACCAGCCTGCCCTTCATCAAGCAGCTTCTGGAACATCTCGATACCGGTAACGACGGATTTGCGAGTAGGCTTTATACCAACAATCTCAACTTCTTCGTTGATCTTGATACGTCCACGCTCGATTCTTCCTGTTCCTACAGTACCGCGGCCTGAAATAGAGAAAACGTCCTCAACAGGCATAAGAAACGGCTTGTCAATATCGCGAAGTGGTTCAGGAATAAACTCGTCAACAGCGTCCATCAACTCCATGATAGATTTTTCGCCTTCAGGATCGCCATCAAGAGCCTTCAATGCTGAACCTTTGATGATCGGAATATCGTCGCCAGGGAAGTTGTACTCTGTCAAAAGCTCTCTCAACTCAAGCTCTACAAGCTCGATAAGTTCAGGATCAGCTATATCAACTTTATTGAGATAAACAACAAGTGCCGGAACGTTCACCTGACGGGCAAGCAGAATGTGCTCACGGGTCTGAGGCATAGGTCCATCGGTACCTGCAACAACAAGAATTGCTCCGTCCATCTGGGCTGCACCGGTAATCATATTCTTGATGTAGTCAGCGTGGCCAGGACAGTCAATGTGCGCATAATGCCGCTTTTTTGTCTGGTACTCAACGTGAGCCGTTGAAATGGTAATACCGCGCTCTCTTTCTTCCGGCGCTTTATCAATACTGCCGAAATCGCGCTGAAGTGCAAGACCCTGCTTTGCGAGCACAGAAGTGATTGCTGCAGTTAAGGTTGTTTTACCATGATCAACGTGACCGATAGTACCAATATTGACATGAGGCTTATCCCTTTTGTAAGACTCTTTTGCCATAGCTTATCTCCCTCTGGGTTATCTGTTATTATTTTGATCGTTAAACTTAAAATAGCCGTCTTATACCGTTTCCTTGCTCACTCTTTTCTCCTGAAGCGACTCGGCAATACTGCGAGGAACCTCACGGTAGCACTCAAATTCCATTGAATAGTTTGCGCGCCCCTGTGTCATTGAACGAAGATCCGTTGAATAACCGAACATGGCCGAAAGCGGTACCTTGGCATTGACAAACTGCGCACCAGCGCGCTGTCCCATCCCCTCAATATGACCGCGACGACTCGAAAGATCACCCATCACATCACCGAGATACTCATCCGGCGTAACAACCTCAACCTTCATAATAGGTTCAAGAAGAACCGGATCCGCTTTTTTGGCAGCTCCCTTGAAACCTATAGATCCCGCTATCTTGAATGCCATTTCAGAAGAGTCAACCTCATGATACTTGCCGTCAAACAGCGTAACCTTAATATCCTGCATGGCGTAACCGGCAACAACACCGTCTTTCATCGCCTGCTGAACACCAACATTGACCGCAGGGATATACTCTCTCGGAATGACTCCGCCCTTTACAGCATCAACAAATTCGTATCCCTTACCCTCTTCCAGAGGCTCAACTTTCAGGTTGACAAGTCCAAACTGACCTTTACCGCCGGACTGACGAACAAACTTTCCTTCAAACTCTACCGCTTTTCTGATGGTTTCACGGTAAGCAACCTGCGGCTGACC
>JAAXUM010000135.1 GCA_013336025.1 Chlorobiaceae bacterium | reverse complement strand
TTCCGATCTCAAACAACCTGCCGCAACTTGAGGTTTCAGGTGTATGGAGCTTTTTTTCAAGAAGTTCAAGCACCGAAGCTGCCGGTTTTCCGCTCATAAAGGGCAGTTCAGGCAGAACGGAAAAACTTCGAAAAAGATAGCCGAGAGCCGCCCGCCAGGGTTGTGTGACGGCTGCATCTCCACCCGGCAGAGGCATAGGCTCAAGTGAAGCGAAACGTTCCGCTTCCGAAGCATCTCCGATCAGCACCTCCCCTCCCCATATCATCCCATCGGTTCCGTACCCTGTACCGTCAAGCACGATCCCGATTGCCGGACCATCCGCCCTGTTTTCAGCAAGACATGAAGCCAGATGCGCATGATGGTGCTGAACGCCAAGCACCGGCAAAGGCTGCGCCGCAGCCCACTGCGTCGTCATATAGTCAGGGTGAAGATCATGCACAAGAAGTTCGGGTGAAACCTGAAAAATACCCTGCAAATGACGGAATATCTGCTCAAAATGCTGCCAGGCCTCATAGTTCTTCATATCACCGATATGCTGACTGAGGATCGCTTTGCTGCCCTTCAGAAAACAGATCGTATTTTTCAGTTCCCCACCGGTACCCATCACCGGAGCACCTCCCCCGGAAAGAAAAACAGGTGCAGGAACATACCCTCTGCTGCGCCTTATCTGCCGCAGCTTTCCTGACAGAAAAATGGTCACTGAGTCGTCACAACGGATATGGATCGGCCGATCATGCAGAAGAAAAGCATCAGCAATACCGCCGAGTCGCTCTATGGCCTCTCCGTTTTCATGCAGAATCGGCTCCTCGCTGAAATTCGCGCTGGTCATAAGCAGCACATCGGCTCCACGGTCAAAAAGAAGACTGTGCAAAGGAGAATAGGGAAGCATTACCCCAAGCCGGTCGTTTCCCGGAGCTATTGATGCAGAAAGACCTTTCATCGACCTTTTTACAAGCAACACAATGGGAGCTTCCGGAGAAAGGAGTGCCGAAGCCTCTTCAGGCTCCACATCGCAGAACTGCCGGACAAGTTCCATATCTCTCATCATGACGGCAAACGGTTTCTCCTCGCGCCCTTTTCTTGCCCTCAGGAGGCGAACAGCAGCATCGTTCCGGGCATCAACCGCAAGATGAAACCCGCCGACCCCTTTAAGCGCAAGAATCTTTCCATCTTTCAGAAGTGCAGCGGCTTCAGCGAGAGCATCAATACAGCGAACCTTCTTTCCGGAGGCATCCCTCAGCTCAATCCCGGGGCCGCAATCCCGGCAGGCCGTCGGCTGGGCATGAAAACGCCGGTCAAGCGGATCATGATACTCTTCATCACAAGCCGCGCACATCGAAAATCCCTTCATTGAGGTAAACGGCCGATCATAGGGAATTTTTTCAACAATGGTAAACCGTGGACCGCAGTTCGTACAGTTGATAAACGGGTATTGAAACCGGCGATTTTCAGGGTCGGCAAGCTCTCGTCGGCAATCAACGCACAGTGCGATATCCGGAGGAATCAGTGTCTCCACCTCCGATCCTGAAAAAGAACACTCTATGCTGAACCCTTCCTCCGCAATCGGCATCATCGTGTTAACGTCAAGCGAATGAATTTTTGCAAGCGGAGGAGCATGCGCCTCTATCTCTGCAAGAAATTTCCCGATCAGATCCTCTGAACCCTGCACTTCCACTGAAACACCTGACGAAGTGTTCCTTATAAACCCACTGAGACCGAGAGCTTTGGCCGTACGATAGACAAAGGGACGGAACCCGACTCCCTGAACAATCCCGTGAACAAGAATGCTCCGGCGAACTTCACCGATCTCCGGCCCGACGTTCAGGGAAGTTCCATCCTGTTTTCCAGCCATTGCGTCAAGAGTTCGAGACCCTCTCCGGTTTTGGCCGAAACCTCAAACCATTCAAGGTGGTGATTGATCAAAAGAGCGTTCTTTCTGCATTGTACAGGATCAAAATCAACGTAGTCAAGCAGATCAGTCTTGTTGAGCACACAGACATCAGCCTCATGAAACATGTTGGGATATTTCAGCGGTTTATCATCGCCCTCCGTCACACTGATCACCACGACCTTGCAAGCCTCGCCGAGATCGAACATCGCCGGACAGACAAGATTACCAACATTTTCAATACACAACAGTGAATCATTCTGAAGATCAAGCTCTTTGAAAGCACGATTGATCATCAGCGCATCGAGATGGCATCCTGTTCCGGTATTAATCTGTATCACAGGAACTCCGAGCGCATGGATACGATCGGCATCGTTGGTCGTCTGCTGATCACCCTCGATAACCGCAACAGGATGCTTCAGGCGAAGAAGCGGTATGATCTTTTCAAGGAGTGATGTTTTGCCTGAGCCGGGAGAGCTGAGAAAATTAAGCGCAAGAATGTTTCTTGCCTCAAAATAACCGCGATTTCTCTCGGCAAGAAGATTGTTTTTCAACAGAACATCCTGTTCAACCTCGATTTTCCGACTGCGACCAGCCTGATGGTCGTGGTGATGGCCCTCATGGCCATGATCATGACCGTGTTCATGACTATGCCCTTCATCGCCAATATGAACATGGTAATCGCTCTCTCCGGGCTTGCGAAGCATTGCTCCGCCCTCTGTTGAGCAACCACAGGTATCACACATAGTGCTTATTCTCCCTCTTCGATAATAATTGACTGAATTATGAACTCTTCTCCCGAAACAATGCGAATCTTCAGTGAACGGCAGAAAGGGCACTCCGCATAAAAAAAAGATACGGGAAACATCGATCCGCAATCACCGCACTCCCCTCTTGCTTCAGGCTCCTCAACAGCAAGAACGGCATCTTCAGCAAGAGTACCCTTTGCTGCCGCAGAAAAGCAGAAGCGAAGCGATTCGACCTGTATACCCGCAAGCCTGCCAATAACAAGTTCAATACGTGAAACTGAAAGAGCCCCATCCTTTCGAGCCGTTTCACACACGGCATCGACAATGGAGATGGCTATCGACATTTCATGCATAACAGCCTTTATTCCTGGTTCGTTCACAAGGGTAACGATCTCTCTTCATCACGCCGGAGATAACCATCATCATCAAAAAAACAATCCGGAACCGGACTTTTTCAGAAAAACAACAAGATAACCATCATATCTGAAGTATCACCGCACGTAATGTAGTTCCTGATCAACAATTTTTTTGTACCTTATGCAAAATTCAATCCTTGAAACCGAGCAAAGCACGATCTCTGGTGAAGCATCTTACCGGTTTATGTGAACTCCCTCTCCATGAAATCCAGCATCTGCTTGATCTGGCTGCCGTTTTCAAAAAAGAGCTGACCACAAAAGCTCCCGCTTTTGCGCCAACACTGCTGTCAAAAAGAATTGCTCTCGCTTTTTTTGAAAACTCTACACGCACCCGGTTCTCCTTTGAAATTGCTGCTAAACATCTTGGTGCGGGCACGCTGAATTTTACCGCCTCTTCAAGCAGCGTCAGCAAGGGAGAAACACTCGGCGACACGATCAGAAACCTCGAAGCCATGCAGGTTGATGCCTTTGTCATCAGGCATCCATCCTCGGGTGCAGCCGACCTGATTACCGGAATAACCAGCAAAAGTGTCATTAATGCCGGAGATGGATCACATGAGCACCCAACCCAGGCACTGCTCGACATGTTTACGCTCAAAGAGCACTTTGGAAGTCTGAAAGGATTGAACGTCTTTATCCTTGGTGATATTCTGCACAGCCGTGTTGCCCGGTCAAATATTTTCGGCATGCTCACTCTTGGAGCAAACGTTGCGCTATGCAGTCCGTCAACGCTTCTTCCTCCCGGCACCTCAGCCCTCGGAATCCGCATTTTCACGGATCTTGATCAGGCAATCCAGTGGGCTGATGCGGCTATCGTGCTGCGGCTGCAACTTGAGCGCGCCACGGGCGGCTATCTTCCCTCGCTTGGTGAATATGCCGTTCACTTCGGGCTTTCCGATGAGCGACTCGACCGGATCCGCAAACATCTCCTGGTACTGCATCCCGGACCGATAAACCGCGAAATCGAAATATCAAGCCGCGTGGCAGACCGTATACAACCCCCTGGCTACTCAAGCAGCCTTCTGCTTCAACAGGTGACCAATGGCATTGCCGTCCGGATGGCTGTTCTGCAAACACTGCTTGCCGAGTAATCCTTATTTTTTTCATCAAACCAAACAAACACTGTCATGAAACACAAAAGCATGATATGCAAACTGCTCACCATAACTGCAGCACTCACCATCTCATCTCTGCAGAACGCAACTGCCGACCCGCTGCTTGACCCGACATTCAATACGCTCTTCAAACCGCTCATGGCTGATCCAACAGAACCGAGAATTGCCGTCATGCCATGGCTCGATGACAACTATCTGCAGCTCGACATTGGAACGTCCGTAGATCTCTACCAGAACGACAAAAAAGATTTCGCTGTCGGCGTTGATTTCGGAACCTATTCGCTTCTTGAACGCGGTGACAATTTCAAATTTCCCGTTGATACCATCGATTACATGTTCGGCGTTAACGCAACATGGAAAAAGACCATCGCTTCAGAAAACTTCCCCTTCAACGAACTCAGTGCACGAGTACGGCTCAGCCATATCTCGGCGCATTTTGAAGACGGACACTTTGACAAGGAGGCAAACCAGTGGATCCAGGGTGACTGCCCATTCGATATTCCATTCACCTACAGCAGGGAGTTCATCAACGCTGTTGTTGCACTCAGCTCACCGGACAAACGAATCTATGCAGGCTATCAGTACATCTATCACACCAGTCCGGAAAACATAAGCCCGCACTCTTTTCAGGCCGGAGTTGAAGTTGGCCGACCGGATAACATCTATGCCGCACTCGATTACAAACTGCTGCCGATCTGGGATGAAAGCAGAAATGAGAGTCAGGGATACCGTGGAACGGTGAACCTGCAGGCAGGAACAAGACTCGGGTTTATCGGACTTGACGGCGTTCGGATTGCCTATAACTACTTTAACGGCATGAGCCGTCACGGCATGTATTTCTATCGGGATGAAAGCTACAGCTCACTCGGCATGATTATCGACCTGTAAACAGTCATTAAAAAATCTTGCCGTTCCCGCATTGGACAAGAGGGTCCGACTCGCAACCCCGGACCCTCTGTACTCCACTTCCCGCTCCCCAACGTACCACGTAACACGTTTCCCCCGCCTACTGCATTGAATCAAAAAATTCAGGTCCTGCGTTACTGAAGTTACCGGAGTGATGCTGGCGGATGTATTCAGCAAGAAACGGCGGATAGAGTTCATAGTGATCGAGTTCGGCTACCGGAATCCATTTCACCTCAACAATCATCTGCTGATCATCAGCATACTCCGGGTCCTTGCCGGTTATCAGCTCTCCCCCGGTCACTGTACAGTAAAACCCGAGTGACACAGAGTGATGCATGTTTCCCGGATCCTCTCCGCCCGGGTAGGGATAGAGCAACTCTTTGATAAAGAGCATATTTCCAAGCTGATCAAAACTTAAGGGGGTATATAAATTAGTGTTTATCAGGGGTTGAAACGGGGGAAGGAGAGTAGAGGGAGGAGAGAGAAGAGCGCGAAGACCGTGAAGACGTTCAGGTGCTTCACGCAGAGGCCGGCCGTCCCGAGCGCCCAGACCGCCCACAGGGGCGGGGG
>JAAXUM010000373.1 GCA_013336025.1 Chlorobiaceae bacterium | reverse complement strand
CTCTGTACCGGCTTCGGATAGCCCGATATACCTTGTTTTTCCTGCTCTGATCAGCTCAGCCATGGCACCAACGGTTTCTTCAATCGGTACTTCGGGATCTACCCTGTGCTGGTAATAGAGGTCGATATGGTCGACTCCGAGCCGTTTCAACGAATTTTCACAGGCAGATCGAACATACTCGGGTCTGCCATTGATGCCGGTGATTGGCGCCCATCCTCCATCTGTTGACGGGGTGCTGCGCATGATGCCGAATTTGGTTGCGATGATGACTTCGTTGCGACGACCCTTGATCGCTTTTCCGACAAGTTCTTCATTGGTAAACGGTCCATATATATCGGAAGTGTCAAGAAAGTTTACGCCCATATCGAGAGCTCGATGGATGGTTGCAAATGACTCTTTTTCATTCCGCTGGCCGTAAAAATCGGACATACCCATACATCCCAGACCCTGTGCCGAAACGGTTAATCCCTGTGTTCCGAGTTGTCTCTTTTCCATTGATTAATCTTTATTTCTGTTGCTGGTGCCGGTTATTTCAATCCTGCAAGGTTATCGAGTGCTGTTTTTCCTGCTTCAAGCAGTATTGTTCGGGTTGCCTCCCTGTTGGTATTGCCGGCGGCTATCATGATATAGTAGCTGTCCTTGAGAATGTACAGCTTTCCTGTTGCAATAAAGGCGTTGTCACCAAGTCCACTGATATCGGTTCTTGTGCCATCAAAGTTCTTTTTGATGCGGTTGTAGATCGAGGCCGACGTGGTTCCGTCCGGCAGCATAAAGCTGTTCTGGGTAAGCGTTATCTGAAGAAATGATGCTGACTGCTCACGAACAGGATTATACATGCAGAGTTTCAGTCCGACAATGGGCTTTTCAGTTCTGACAGCCTCCTTTACCGGTTCACCGAGAATTTTTTCGGCATCCTGTTGCGTGACAAGATGACAGGGTTCGATTAGAGTTATTTTCTGTGTTTGCTGAACTGCCGATTTCCCGTTTTTACCATTTTGATATGGGTTTCCGCATCCCTGGAGAATGAAAAGAGCCGTAGCCGGAACGAGCAGGAGTCGCGCATTTATTTTTTTTGGCATGTTTTTTTCTGTTGATTGTAAAAAATATCAGCCGGCAATCTCCTTTTATTATAAAAATTGTCTCAAGTATTGCCACCGGATTTTTCTTGTTCTGTGCGGTGATCTGTTTAATGCTTTGATGGTAATATGGTATTGATAACAGAGAAAGCGCAGTTTTGTGACTGCGCTTTCTCTGTGTTGATTGATCTCTGACTCAATGAAGAGATCGTTTATTCGTCTTCCTGATCACGCAGGTTTTCAAGTACGCCGAAATCTTCAAGCGTCGTGACGTCGCCTTTAACTTCATTGCTTGTAGCGAGCTCACGCAGAAGGCGTCGCATGATTTTTCCGCTGCGGGTTTTCGGAAGGCCTTTTGCCCATCTGATTTCATCAGGTTTGGCAATAGGTCCGATCTCTTTGGCAACATGGTTGCGCAATGCTTCCCTGAGTTTCATATCGCCTTCATACTCATCCTTGAGGGTGACAAACGCAACGAGTGAGTTACCCTTTATTTCGTCCGGACGGCTTACGACGGCAGCTTCAGCAACGGCCTCATGTGAAACAAGCGCGCTTTCGACTTCGCTGGTGCCAAGGCGGTGTCCTGAAACGTTAACCACATCATCCACACGTCCCATGATCCAGATGTAACCGTCTTCGTCTTTTCTTGCACCGTCACCGGTAAAGTACATGTCGTTGAACTCTGACCAGTAAGTTTTTTCGTATCGTTCGTTGTCGCCGTAAATGGTTCTGAGCATGGATGGCCATGGCTTTTTGATGACGAGGTAACCGCCTTCATTTGCATTGCAGGAAACGCCATCCTTACGGACAACATCAACCATGATGCCGGGCAGCGGTCGGGTTGCCGTTCCCGGTTTGGTGGGTGTTGCACCCGGAAACGGAGAGACCATGATGCCTCCGGTCTCAGTTTGCCACCAGGTGTCGACGATCGGGCATTTTTCCTGTCCGACAATCCGGTGATACCACATCCACGCTTCAGGATTGATAGGTTCTCCGACGGTTCCAAGCAGTCTGAGCGAGCTGAGATCATGTTTCGTTACCCATTCGTTTCCTGCACGGATAAATGCACGGATAGCGGTAGGAG
>JAAXUM010000372.1 GCA_013336025.1 Chlorobiaceae bacterium | reverse complement strand
CGCCTGTTGATGAACTCCACGGCAGAAGTGTTCCCAGAGGGTCAGCCAGAAAACCGTTCAGACCGTAAAAAAGTATATAGCCAAGTCTTCCTCCAAGCACAACGCCGGCCATTGCCCAGGTAAGGGCATCGCCTGTAAATTGTTTGCTGAAAGGCATTTTCTCATCACTCAGGCGGTAACGGGTAAGGAGATAGACAATTCCGAACGCAATGAGGTACATCGTGCCGTACCATCGAATGGTGAGCCAGCCGACCGAAAAAATCACCGGATTCATCTGTGATGGAAGATTTTGCCACTGTGAAAGAAGGTCATTCATGAAAAAACTCCATTTAAATAAGTTTTCTTATCGTTAACAATTCTAAACTGTTGGATAAAAAACAAATATAGTTATCTTAAAACTTTGCGCATTTCTATTGTTGTTTCATTCCGGTATTCATTCCAGTTAACATACAAATAATCAAGAGTATGGCTAAGATACTTGAAGGGCCTGCCATGAAGCTTTTCAACAAGTGGGGCATTCCGGTGCCGAACTATGTTGTGATCATGGATCCAGAACGGCTCTCGCAACTCGGGGAAGCTAATAAATGGCTGCGAGAATCAAAACTTGTTGTTAAAGCCCATGAGGCTATTGGCGGCAGATTCAAGCTCGGTCTTGTTAAGCTCGGACTGAATCTCGAGGAGGCTCTTGAGGCTTCCCGCGAGATGATAGGCCGAAAAATCGGTACGGCGGTTGTGCGTCAGGTCATTATTGCAGAAATGCTTGAGCATGATGAAGAGTACTATGTTTCGATTGCCGGTAATCGTGACGGAGCAGAGCTTCTGCTTTCGACAAAAGGCGGTGTTGATATCGAGGATAACTGGGATACCGTCAAGCGTCTCTTTATTCCTCTGGATGAAACGCCGAGTATTGAACGTCTGACAGAGGTAGCCTCTGATGCAGGTTTTACTGGTGAAGTGGCTGAAAGGGTGGCAAAAATCGCCTCCCGCCTTATTCTCTGTTTTGATAACGAAGATGCGCAGTCCATCGAGATCAACCCGCTTGTTATTCGTAAAAGCGACATGCGTTTTGCTGCACTTGATGCGGTTATGAATGTTGACTACGATGCAAGGTTCCGTCATGCTGACTGGGATTTCAAACCGGTCTCTGAAATAGGACGTCCCTATACCGAGGCTGAGCAGCAGATCATGGAAATCGATGCGAGAATCAAGGGCTCTGTCAAGTTTGTTGAAGTTCCCGGTGGAGAAATTGCTCTTTTGACCGCTGGCGGCGGTGCTTCAGTTTTCTATTCAGATGCTGTGGTTGCAAGGGGAGGAACCATTGCCAATTATGCGGAATATTCAGGCGATCCTCCGGATTGGGCAGTTGAGGCACTTACGGAAACAATTTGTCGTTTACCGAAAATCCGACACATCATCGTTGGTGGTGCCATTGCCAATTTTACAGATGTCAAGGCTACCTTCAGCGGCATTATAAACGGATTGCGCGAAAGCCGGTCAAAAGGCTACCTGTCAAATGTCACAATCTGGGTACGCCGGGGCGGTCCTAATGAAAATCAGGGTCTTGCGGCTATCCGGAAACTGCAGGATGAGGGTTTTGATATCCATGTATATGACCGGAGCATGCCAATGACCGACATTGTCGATCTTGCCATGAACTCATAGGCATATCAATGGAAAGCATCATCTATCAAAAGAACCTATAACTTTTTAACCGGAAAGAAACGTGAGTATTTTAGCAAATAAAGACACGCGAGCGGTTATCATCGGCGGAATAGCCGGATTGAACGCCGCAAGGAGGATGGCCCAGTTTGACTTTCTTGTGAACAGACCGCTTACTGTTCAGGCATTTGTCTATCCTCCCGAAGAAGGTCAGCAAAAAGAGATTTACCGTGGTGGCGAGCTGAAAAATATTGCGGTATACTCATCGCTTGAAAAAGCACTTGAAGAGCACCCTGAGATCAATACTGCGCTGATCTACATCGGTGCTTCACGGGCTTTTCAGTCGGCAAAGGAAGCTCTTGAGTCAAAAGGTATCAAGCCTGTATCGATGATTACCGAAGGGGTACCTGAAAAAGATGCCAAGAGGTTGCGCAAGCTTGCCGCAGAAAATGAAAAACTGTTTAACGGCCCCTCTTCAATCGGCATCATGTCGGCAGGAGAGTGCAG
>JAAXUM010000134.1 GCA_013336025.1 Chlorobiaceae bacterium | reverse complement strand
CCACGACCGAACCGGCCATAATGCAGCATCCCTCGCCCATCACCGCCCGGCGGGAAACCACCGCCTACGAATGAACAATCGAAGGCATGGTAAAACCAGCAGATTTCGCCCTGTCGAAAACCGATTCGCGCACCTGGTTGTTGCCGATCGCCACAACCATTGCTCCCGCGTAACAGGTAAAAGCGCTCAAGTCATGCGTGGTTCCCAGCACCGGATAACTCCAGACCGATGTTATTTCCGGATAGACGTCATCCAGAAAGCCAGCGATCTCATACACACCCGCCGTCTCTATGGTTTCGGCAACAGCCCGACCATGTCCGCCGGCACCGACGATCAAAATCTTTTCCATGATAACATCAACTATTTTGATATTCAGATCGAATTGCATACAACAAATAAAAATAATCAAACCACCTCCCATTCTAAACAACGCAATACGCCATCCTTGAATGAAATGCAGAACTCTGATTCTTTTATATCTGTGGCATTTAAAACCTCAGATTTCCACACAATTATTTTACACCCATTTCTAAATATAAAAGCTCCAGGATATGGCCGTGTGATTCCACGAACCAACCGCTCTGCATCATAAACTGAACCATCCATATTAATAGCGCCATCTTCCGGTGATCGACCTGGCCATTCAGAAACTAGAGACTCATCCTGACTCCTGAACGTTGCAGTGCCCAACTGTAACTGATGAAAAACCTGTTTCATGAGCGTTGCATGCGCTATATTTACTTTTCCATACAGCTCAGTCGCTGTTATATGAGGTGACAAAGGAATGATAATTTGATCAATAATCTCACCTGAATCTATTCCAGAATCAAGTTTAAACATGGTAACCCCGGTTTCATTCAGGCCTTTCAGAATTGCCCAGGGTATTGCAGCTCTACCTCGTCCTACAGGAAGCAAAGTCGGATGCATGCCAAGAACCCCAAACTTCGGAGCATGCAAAACCGTATCTTTAGCAATTTGAGACCACCCAATAATAAATAGCCAATCAAGTTTATGCAACTTGATCGCCTCAATGACATCTGTATTATTAACATGTGTAGACTTAATCAACTCAATACCATGAACAGAACAAAAATCATCCAAATAAACTCTACCAGATTTATTAACAGCCTGTTCATCCTTCAAAGTCATCACTAAATCCAGTTTTCCTCCGGATTCATAAATAGCCTCCATACATGATAACCCAAGCTGAACACAGGTAACAAATCCATATTTCATAGACTTAGAATAACTAATCGTTATATCCACCCAATTCGAAAACAATAAAATCAATCAACTCAAGAGATGCCACTCAGCTAAACCATCCACAAAACACTTCGAGACAAATAAATAGAATATCCTGATAAATTGAAATATATCAATACTTCGGAGGCGGCTTAAACAAATATGCTACCGTCTTCAAAACAATTAACATATCATTCTTTAAAGTGATATGAGACGCATATTCTGCGTCATAAGCAGCCTTTCTGGCAACGGTCATTCCATCATATGACTTTACCTGCGCAAGACCTGTAAGCCCTGGTTTACAATATAATGCCCCATTGGCACGTCGCAACTCGATCAACTCATATTGGTTCAAAATAGGAGGACGTGGCCCCACTATACTCATATCACCTTTAGCAATATTAAATAGCTGGGGCAACTCATCAATATTAGTTCTTCGAATCAATTTACCTATCCATGACAGCTCAATATTTCCAATCATATCAGATGATATATCGCCAGTATTCACTGGCATACTTCTGAATTTATAAATATCAAAACCCTCCCCTCCCTTTCCAACACGTCGATGTTTAAATATAATTGGACCCGAATCAAAAGTTTTGATCAAAATCGCAACTAAAAACAAAAGTGGTGATAACAATAATGCAACCATCACTGAAGCAATCAAATCGATTACACGTTTTAAATATATACGATATATATCCATATCAAACGGTAGATCTAAAAATTGTCTGGAATGCTTCAGCATATCCAAGACCACATTGACCGCCACGATAAGCAGCCAAACCATTTATTGCTTCAGTGCTTCTTGAATGAGGAAAATCACGCATAACATTACGATAGCACTTTAATGCCTCAATTTTTAAATCCACAAATCCAGTAACATCCACAAAAGTATTTGGTGTAAATACATCCCCTACGCCAGGATACGCCCAATCAGATGAAGAGGATATTTCCATCAAATGCAAAGATTCCAAAGGCTTCAAATCATTTCTACGCTGAAAAAGTCTAGCTGCTGCCATACAGGCACGAGAAACCTGGAGATGATCATTGTTCAAGTCACCCGGGTGGTGGGTAAAAATCCTATCAGGTGTAAATCTTATAATCTGTGACTCAATAAATTGGACCAGGTCAACATGATCTACATTATTCATTCGAATATTAGGAAACGAGCCTAAAACCGGAATACCAAAACCCAACTTTTCATTAGCAGTTACGATATCATCATACAAACCTGCATCATCGGGTCGTAATATTCGCACATCAACATTTCCGCACAATATAACAACTTGAACATTTTCACCCGCAAGTGATAGTTTAGCACCAGTAGCGCCAAAACCCAATATCTCATCATCCGGATGTGCAACAACAACAAGATTCATTTTTATCGCCTTCAAAAAACACCCCCAAATCAATTTATATCAATTAAACAAACTTAACTTTATTTAATGCATACAACCTTTTGAAGTTAGAAAATAATAAACCTTGTTTCTTCACTTGAAAACTATGCTATTTCATCCAACCATCCTTCAAACCTATCCATGAGGATTTCTCGATTGAAATTTGCTTCACAATACATTCTTCCTGATTCACCCATTTCTATTCTTTTCTCTTTAGGCATTTTATAAATGGTTAATACAGACTCCACTAAAGCAAAAGTGTCTTCCGATGGTGATGCCAAACCTGCACCTGAGTCAACAATCAAACGATATCCCTCACCGTCAAGCGCTGCTATGATAGGTTTTCCACAGGCCATATATGACTGTATCTTGCCAGGTATAGTCAATGAAAAGACAGGATTTCTTGTCAATGTCACAAGCATTGCATCTGCAGAAGCAAAAAAACCAGGCATTGCTTGGGGAGGATACCGTCCTAATAAATGAATGCATGTAGAAAGGTCTCGCGAATACACTTGCTCTTTCAACCATTCAAAACGCCGCCCGTCACCAAGGATTACCCAGTGAATATCAGTATTCTTTTTAAGAATTTCTGCGGCAGATAAAATAATCTCAAAATCTTGAGAAGCCCCTATATTTCCCGCAAACATCAATCGAAAGCCATTTGGAAGGATTATCTTTTCAACATAATCAGCTGATTTAGCTGGCTGTTGACTGTCATACTCAGGTTCATACCAATTAGGAAAATATTCCAAACGATCCGAACTGACCCCCTTCGCCTTGACGCTATCAATAAAACCTCTGGAAGACACCACTATTTTATCAGAATTTCGGTAAATGAAACGGACAACTTTGTCCATAAATGCAAGGATGCGTTTATCACTAACAGCTCCGCTTGCCGAAAGGCTTTCCGGCCATAAATCGAGAATCCAGAATACTATTGGCGCTTTTAAA
Source organism: Chlorobiaceae bacterium (assembly GCA_013336025.1). Lineage (GTDB taxonomy): Bacteria > Bacteroidota > Chlorobiia > Chlorobiales > Chlorobiaceae > Chlorobium. The sequence continues at coordinate 2,108 of JAAXUM010000134.1, read as the reverse complement.
AGCTTTTTCAGAAGTATCGCCGGCAGCCCGACGGTAACAGGCGATAACTGACAAACAAAAATGAGGTCGAATGTTCCCTTTATTAAAAAAGGTGACAGGATGCTTGAAAAAAAAGCAAACGAGAAATAATTGAGCAATAGTGAAATGCCATCTCCTTTACCACGAGGAAACAAGGGGACTCGAACGACTTCCGCACCAAAATATTTCTGCCGCACATTGCGCCATAACCCATACCCTGTAAAAAAACGTCCTTCAGGGTAGTTTGGGATTCCTGTCAATACAGTGACCTGATGGCCTCTATCAGTCAAAGATCTAACCAGATCGTTTATGCGGAAATTTTCAGGCCAGAAATACTGGGAAACAACTAAAACATGCACAAGCGGCTTATTAATATTTTTTCCACACCACCCGATTCACGTAATCAGTATAGCTGTGCAGCAGCCGGACAACTTTCTCTGATACGTTCGGCACCGAATAATCAGCAACCTGAAGGAGGCTGCGTTGCGCTCCGCGCTGCTGGGTTTCGAGAATGGCCAGCGCCTGCATAACCCGTTCGACATCGAGCCCGACCATCATGACGCTCGCCTCCTCCATCCCCTCTGGACGTTCATGGGCTTCCCGGATATTGAGAGCCGGAAAGTTCAGGATCGAAGACTCCTCGGTAATGGTGCCGCTGTCCGAAAGCACAACCTTTGCATGCATCTGCAGATGGACGTAATCACAGAAACCGAGCGGCTTGAGCAGCTCTACCCGCTCATTGAACACCACCCCGCCTGACTCGATCTGTTTGCGGGTTCGCGGATGGGTTGACACGATCACCCGTTTGCCATAGTCCCTGGCAAGAGCGTTCAGAATGTCCACCAGTCGCCCGAAATTCCTGTCGGATTCGATGTTCTCCTCCCTGTGGGCGCTGACCACAAAGTAGTCGCCACGTTCCAGGCCCAATCGCGTGAGCACATCTGAGCGATCGATCTTTTCACGGTAATGCGAAAGAACTTCGAACATGGGGCTTCCGGTCTTGATGATCCGGTCGGCAGGCAGCCCTTCACGAAGCAGGTACTCGCGTGCGATGTCACTGTAAGTCAGGTTGATGTCGGCCGTATGATCGACGATTTTCCGGTTGATCTCCTCCGGAACCCGCTGATCGAAACAGCGGTTGCCCGCCTCCATGTGGAACACCGGAATCTTCCGGCGCTTTGCGGGATAAGCGGCAAGGCAGGAGTTGGTGTCGCCGAGAATGAGCAGCGCATCCGGCTGCTCCTCTGCCAGCACCCTGTCGGTTTTTGCGATGATCATCCCCACCGTTTCAGCCGCAGTGGCGCCTGCCGCCTCAAGAAAATAGTCTGGCTTGCGGATATCGAGATCGTCGAAAAAAATCTGGTTAAGCTCGTAATCGTAGTTTTGCCCGGTATGCACCAGAACATGATCCGTGTGCTCATCGAGCTTTGCCAGCACCCGTGAAAGCCGGATAATCTCCGGCCGGGTACCGACGATGGTCATAACCTTTAGCTTTTTCAATTTTGTACATGGATGAGGGTTGTCACAACTGTGCTCATTCGTTGATACAACATCAGACCGGCAGAAAATAAGTATCGGGTTTTTCCGGATTGAACATTTCAGAAGCCCAGAACAGCGTCACCAGCTCGGTATTTCCTATGTTGGTAATGTGGTGCGTATAACCAGGAGGGATATCGACAACCCTGAACTCCCTACCAGCAACCCGATGCTCGATCACCTCTGTGCCGTCGATCCTGCGAAAGCGGATCAGCGCGTCACCTTCAACCACCATGAACTTTTCGGTTTTCGTATGGTGGTAATGATTGCCTCGGGTAATCCCCGGTTTGGTGCGCGAGACGAAAATCTGCCCAAATGCTCCGCTTTTCATCATCTCGGCAAGACTCCCCCGCTCGTCGGATCTTATGGTAAGACCGTACGCAAAATCCTCCCCGTCAAGATAACTGAGATAGGTCGCGTAGAGCACCTTGACAAACCGGCTGTCGAAGCCTGGCAAAACCAGGGTCTGACGAGACTGGCGAAACGAACCGATCAGCTCGGCAAGTTCGCCAAGAGTAGTAGTATAAGACAGGATTTCGGGGCCAAAAGCAAAG
>JAAXUM010000133.1 GCA_013336025.1 Chlorobiaceae bacterium | reverse complement strand
TTCACACGCTTCTCCTATATCTTTTCATTAATTCATGAAACGATCATCTCGAAAAAAAGGGAGTCTCAGCAGAAAGGGGCTGGCTTTTATCTACACTATTTCAAGGCGAAGCAGGTATTTCAAGGGGAGTTTCAGACAGTTTTTCAGGCTGACACTTAAATATCTCCTTGTTCAGCTGAATCTCAATCAGGATATACCGTTTTTGTTTGTTGCGGTAGGCGTAGGTCTTCTTACCGGATATGTGGCAGTGTTGTTTCACGCTGCCATTATGGTAATCAGTAACCTGTGTTTTACAGGAATTCCTTCGTTGGTAAACAGTTCTTTTTTTGAGAAGTACCGGGTGATAATGCTTCCATTCATTACGGCTTTTGGCGGTCTTCTTGTAGGTCTTTACAATGCTTTTGTCGTAAGGGAGAGACCGGGACACGGTCTTGCGTCAGTAATCAAGGCTGTTGCTCAAAATGACGGTGTTCTTAACCGTAAACTTTGGATTCATCGAAGCATAACATCGGTCTTGAGCATCGGTACAGGTGGCGGCGGTGGACGTGAAGCTCCGATTGTTCAGGTTGGTGCCGCAATTGGTTCAACAGTTGGGCAGATACTGAGATTTTCGCCCAATAAAATCCGTACTCTCCTTGGTTGTGGTGCGGCGGCAGGGCTTGCGGCCGTCTTCAATGCGCCTATTGGGGGTGTTATGTTTGCCATTGAGGTGCTGCTTGGAGATTTCAGCGTCAAGACTTTCAGTCCTATTGTTATCGCAGCTGTTATCGGTACGGTGCTGTCAAGAAGTTATCTGGGCAATTCCCCGACGTTTCAGGTGTATGAGTATACTCTTGTCTCAAATGCAGAACTGTTTTTTTATTTCCTGCTTGGCATTCTTGCCGGTCTTTCTGCTGTTTTGTTTATCAGAGTCTATTACATCATAGAGGAGTGGTTCGAGAGAATTGAGTTACGCTGGAAAATTCCTGTCTGGGCAATGCCGGCAATCGGAGGATTCATGGCCGGTCTGATCTGCATATGGTTTCCAGGGCTTTATGGATTTTCCTACGAAGCTATCAACAATGCTGTGGTTGGTAATGAAAGCTGGACCAATATGGTCGGCATCTATCTCCTTAAGCCTGTTGTAGCAGCTCTCTCTGTTGGTTCGGGTGGTTCCGGCGGCATGTTTGCGCCAGCCATGAAAATGGGAGCTATGCTTGGCGGCATGTTCGGCAATACCGTCCATATGCTTTTTCCTGAAATCACGGCAACTTCTGGAGCTTACGCTCTTGTCGGTATGGGTGCCCTGACTGCTGGAATCATGAGAGCCCCTTTGTCGGTGATTCTGATTCTTTTTGAAATAACCGGCCAGTATGAAATTGTGCTGCCGATCATGTTTGCCGCTGTAACATCAGCTCTTACTGCACGTTTTGTCTACCGTCACAGCATGGAGACCTATGTTCTTGAAAAAGAGGGGGTCAGAGTGGGATTTGGCATTGCACTCTCGGTAGCCGAGCATATCAGTATTTCAGATGTTATAAAAAACAATTTTATAAAATTCAGCAACATCGAACGTGCAGCAGTTATTGTCGATACCTTTTATAATACCCCTGAATCATGTTTTCTGGTTACGGATAACAGAGGAAGATTTTCGGGACTCATCAGGCTTGATGAGATGCGCATTCTGCTCAAGGAAGGATTGCCGGACGGGTTGATTGCCGAGGATGTGACAAAAAAGGATGTTCCTGTACTCTATAACACATCAAAGCTTGATGAAGCGCTCAAGCTTTTTGAAATTACGGATTATGATATGTTGCCGGTTCTTGATGAAGAGACGAACATGCTGCTTGGTGTCGTTCATCAGGAGGAGGCATTTGCCTATTATCGCAAACAGCTCAATATTTACAGTTCATCTTGAACAACAAAGAGCACCTTATATCGCGCTCATTCTCAGCCTTCAATGAACGTTTGCATTGCTCGCTTTGTTTGATAAAGTACATGATGATGCTATGTGTCGAGAAATGCCGTGAGTGTGATTCTGGACAAGGGGATATGCTTAAGGTAAGATACCTCGTTTCAGATCATATGGTTGTTTTGGCTTACAGCCGGAAAAAGGATTAAAAATTGAAATAATGTCATGAAAAATAAACAAAATCCAGGGGCAAACTTTTCAATATTGCGTCGTAAAGCTGAAAAAAAACTTAAAACAGATAATCGGAATCAACCAGACAGTCCGCCCTCATATCATGAAATGCAGCATGTTCTTCATGAACTTGAGGTTCACAAGATAGAGCTTGAAATGCAGCAGGAGGAGCTGCTTCAATCGAGAGCCGAGACGGAAGAGGGATTGAAACGATATATCGAATTGTATGACTTTGCTCCTCTGGGGTATCTCACGCTTTCCCGAAACGGAACAATTATTGAGGTAAATCTTGCTGCTTCAAAAATTCTTGGCCTGGAACGCTCGCTCTTGACAGGTGACCGGTTTGGACGGTTTATCAGAGATGAAGATCTTCCTGCATTTAACGCACTCCTTGAAAGGATATTCAGCAGGACAGATCCATGGTTCTGTGAGGTTCAGCTTCACAATGATGCTTTTTCAGAACAAATGCAGGAAGGTTTATCAACCGAAGAACAACGGAAAAGAATAGCTAAAACTATTCGCATTGAAGCTATTCTCAGTAATGATGGAGAGGCTTGCCGGATTGTCCTTTCGGATATTACCGGTCATAGAGAGCATGAAAAGAACGGTGCTGAAATTCACGCAGAGAAAATTGAATCAATCAAGGGAGTACATAATGCTTGTGCTGATGAGTTTGATCACCAGTTGCTTGATAAAGTTATCCATTCAAGAATACGATTGGCAGCACTCTCATATCTCAATACGGTACGCAGGTCGGGTTTTGTTGAAATCAGGGACAAGATCAAGGCAACAGATGGTAATTTAAGCATCCATATGCGGTTGCTTGAGTCAGCAGGTTACATCTGTTGCGATAAGGAGTTTCTTGCACGCAAGCCTCAAACCATCTACAGTATTACAGAAAAGGGAAGAGATGCTTTTAACAGGTATACAGGGATAGTATCGGAACTCATAAACTCCGGTAAACTTGATTCCTGAGATATGGTATGTTGTTGATTTTGATATGCCCGGTATGACGTGTTATTATGGTGATAGAAAGGGGAGTCTGTCATCCGGATGTTCCCGGCAGTAAGCAGTTTCCGCTTACACGAGATTCAGCGGTGGGAAATGTTTGTATTGATACCTCTGTATGAGAATATAACTTGCTGGTATCCGCGACAATAGGGCACCTCGATGTTTTTGTTCCGCGATTTGATTGTTTCATTGCTCCCGACAAGTCGTAATTCCGTTATCCTTTCACTCTGACTGCTCACAACAATAAAGAGAGATGCCAAATATTTTCGGCTTTTTCCTCAATGATCGGAGAACTTTGAGTGGCTGGTATCGGATGATATAAACTTTTTGAGTCGGTACGTTCAATCAGGCTGAAAGGATTTTCTTTCAGAAAGAAAAAATAATCTATATTTCCCAAGCTTTTCTGTCACCTTTTTGAGATGTTTGCTATTCTGCAGTAAATTCGTGTGCTTTTGAGTGGATAATACATGCCTCGGAATTGGGTTTAACGGTATGTTATTTTGTTTGTCTTATTGTAATCGCGTATTACTTAAATAAAATCAATCCTTGGATTATGCGTATTTTAACGTTTACAGGAAAAGGCGGTGTAGGAAAGACAAGTGTTTCTGCAGCTACAGCTGTGCGATTGTCGGAGCTTGGCTATCGTACGCTTGTCCTTTCAACAGATCCGGCGCATAGTCTGTCAGATTCATTCAACCTGCCTCTTGGAGCTGAGCCAACAAAGATCAAGGAAAATCTTCATGCCATTGAGATTAATCCCTATGTTGATCTGAAGCAGAATTGGCATGCTGTGCAGAAATTCTATACAGGAATATTCAAAGCCCAGGGCGTTTCTGGTGTTGTTGCCGATGAGATGACCATCCTGCCCGGCATGGAGGAGCTCTTTTCCCTGTTGAGGATAAAACGTTATAAAGCTTCCGGACTCTATGATGTTCTCGTACTCGATACCGCTCCTACAGGTGAAACCCTGCGATTGCTCTCTCTGCCTGACACCCTTGCATGGGGCATGAAAGCGGTGAAAAATGTAACCAAGTACATCGTTCGGCCTCTCAGCAAGCCACTCTCAAAGATGTCAGATAAAATCGCTCAATATATCCCGCCCGAAGAAGCACTTGATTCCGTCGATCAGGTTTTTGATGAACTTGAAGATATTCGCGAGATTTTGACCGATAATCAGAAATCGACCGTTCGTCTGGTTATGAATGCTGAAAAGATGTCTATAAAGGAGACCATGCGAGCTCTTACCTATCTTAACCTGTATGGGTTCAAAGTCGATATGGTGCTGGTAAACCGGCTGCTTGACACAAAGGAGAACAGCGGATATCTCGAGAACTGGAAAACTATTCAGCAAAAATATCTCGGAGAGATAGAACAGAGTTTTTCGCCTCTTCCGGTAAAAAAACTCAGGATGTACGAAGAGGAGATTGTTGGTCTGAAGGCACTTGAGCTTTTTGCTAAGGATATGTATGGCGAAACTGATCCTGCCGATATGATGTATGACGAACCTCCGATAAAATTCGTCCGCACTGGCGATATTTATGAAGTACAGTTAAAGCTTATGTTTGCCAATCCGGTTGATATCGATGTATGGGTTACTGGCGATGAGCTCTATGTACATATCGAAAACCAGCGAAAGATCATAACCCTTCCAATCAGTTTAACCGGACTGGAACCGGGAGATGCTTACTTCAAAAACAAGTGGCTGCACATTCCTTTTGACCTCGACAATCATAAACAGCACAAAACAACAAAGCAGTATAATAAAGCGCTTAATTGAGCAGTTCAAAAGGAGATTTCTGTTTTCTTGCAGGCCTGTTCATTCGCCCTTGCGGAGCTTGAAATCAAGAAGTCCCGACATGTCGGGACTTCTTGATTTCAAGCTTAATGATGATTTGTTGATGGCATCTGAAAAAAACTCCGAAGCTCTTTGTTCACTATGCCGATAAACCGGTTGTGACATAGCCTGAATGCTTTATGGGTTTTTCTGGCTCATCTGATCTTATCTGGCACGACGCTCATATTTGAAAATGCATACACTGCTATCGTAAGCCATACGGCTGATGATTTCGGCTTTGATAGAGGGAAAAGCTCTCAGAGTAACATCCATCTCGATTTCACAGAAAATATGGCAGGGTGTCGCAAAGCCGTACTTACCGGCGATTTTCATATATGGGCAGTGCTTATGTATTTCGAGTGCAGCGTCGGTTCCATTATTCGAAATATCAACCACAATCATTTCCATGCCGATACTTTTGAAAAAGGGTATTGCCAGAGAAACTCCCTCTGCAAGTGTTGCTTTGGCAATGAAAGGCATCATATGATTTATCTGCTCATCAGCAAAAAGTTTCAGCATTTCAATCCGGGCCTGCTCAGGCCCGGATTGTTCGTTTAATGTTTTGTAAGCAGCGAATTTTTTGTGCGTTGCAGACAAAAAACTTGTGTTGTGATTTTCCATATTTCATCGATCTTTCTGCGGTAAACAAGATATCTTCGACTTGCATATTGCCTGTTAATAATATCTGATAGCCCGAACATTGATGCCGATCGACTTCATGTGGTAGTGCCCTTTA
>JAAXUM010000132.1 GCA_013336025.1 Chlorobiaceae bacterium | reverse complement strand
TTTGAGGGCACTTTTCAAGCAGCCCTCAAAAGAGTAAATACTGTACTGAAGGCATCTTTCCTGAACAGGTTGTCAAAGTTATCACAACCGCGCCTTCACTGAACAACCAGCCTGCCATAAAATTGTAGAGATAAAAAGAATTCGAAGTTCATGAAAATTGTCTATATCGCCCGTTCCGCCATTCCCTCACGCGATGCCAACAGTATCCATGCGATGAAGATGTGTCAGGCTTTTGCCGACAACGGACATGAGGTTATTTTTCTACTTCCCGACAGAAGCCGCGGATGCGAACCAGGCGTCAGCGACATCTATGCCTACTACGGTGTAAAGCGGAATTTTCAGATCAGGAAATTCGAGTATCAGCATTTAAAAGTGAAATTTGTTTCTCAGATCCGGCAAATGCAGAAATCACTCCATGAACTTGATCCCGATCTGGTTTACGGACGGTGTTTTCTCGGCTGCACAATCGCATGCCTCAGTGGATACAAAACAATCTATGAATCCCATCTGCCTCTTTGGCGATCAGGAAACATTAAAAAACTCTGGTTTTCACTCGTAACCAGAAACAGGAACTTCAAAAGACTGGTCGTTATCTCGGAAGCATTGAAAACCCTCTATAGCAAGGAAAAAATTATCGGCGAAGATAAACTGTTCGTTGCACATGATGGAGCAGACAGCATCGATGATTTTCAGTCAAAAGCAGAGCTGTCGGGCGAGAAAGAACGCTTGCATGTCGGGTATTCCGGCCATTTATATCAAGGCAAAGGAGTAGAGGTCATCGCAGGAGTTGCTCCACTCATGACAGAGGTTAACTTTCATATTATTGGAGGAAAAGAAAACGACATCGCATACTGGAAATCAGTCATTAAAAGCAAAAATGTTTTTTTCTATGGTTTTAAAAACCAGACGGAGCTGCCGAAATACATCAACAGCTTAGACATCTGTCTGTTACCAAACCAGAAAATAGTACTGCCATGCGGCAAACGGGATGAAAAACGCAACATCTCGGATTTCACTTCACCCTTGAAGATGTTTGAATATATGGCCCACAGAAAAGCCATTATATCCTCAGATTTGCCTGTTCTGAGAGAGGTGCTCAACGAATCAAATGCCCTGCTGGTTCAATGCGACGACTTTCAGCAGTGGGCCGATGCCATTACGGCGCTCCAGGATAAAAACAAACGGGAAGCAATAGCGCAACAAGCATACGAAGATTTTATGACAGGTTACACCTGGAAAATCCGAGCCGAACAGGTTTTAATGAACGCAATCGAATAAGTCATCATCCTCCATTCAGCCAATAAAACAGATTATGTTATGATAAGAGCTGACCAGAAAGCACAGAACGATTTTGGCGCAGGGGAATGCCTGGATAAAGAACTTATAACCAGAAAAAACGACCTGCGGGCACTTCTCTCTGAGCAGGAACGGAGAATGTATGATCTCCTTCAGCAATTCCACAAAACCGAGTCGGAATTACGCTCCGTCTACAATACCCCCATAGGAAAAATTGTCAGATACTATAAAACCATCAGGCAAAAAAAGAAAACGCAGAAAAACGCAAAAAAAAACGACTACAATATCTGGCTGAACAAGTATGACCTTTTATCTGAAAAGAGACGAAAAAACATCATTGCGGAAATCGGTACCAAACGTGAGTCTCCCCTGATTTCGGTATTCATGCGTCTTAATAAACGATCTCTCTCCTCTCTTGAACAATCCGTTCAGTCAGTCAAAGCCCAACTTTACCCACATTGGGAACTCTGCATCATTGCAGAGGCATCGCAACATACAGAAGCAGAAACTGCGATCAGAAAATTTGTGGAGAACGATGCACGAATAACCCGCCACGTCAAAAAAGAGACCAACACCATATCGGAGGCAAGCAATGCAGCTCTGGAACTTGCCGGCGGAGAATTTTTCGCTCTGCTTGAGAGTGGCGACACCATTCACCCTCTCGCCCTTTATCATGTTGCACGAGAGGTTATGCGCTATCCTGAAGCAGGACTGCTCTATTCCGATGAGGACTCATTGGACAACAACAATAAAAGAGTAAACCCTTTTTTCAAGCCCGATTTTAATTATGATCTGTTCCTTTGCCAAAACATGGCCGGTAATCTTGCGGTTTTCAAAACATCATTGGCCAGGCAAACGGGGGGGTTTAAAAGAGAGCTTGAAGGAGCACAGGATTACGACCTCGCTCTACGGTTTTATGAACAACTGAAACCCGAGCAGATCCGTCACATTCCCCGAGTGCTTTATCACAAACGAATTTCCGCAACTGGAACCATAGCAGCAACAGAGACTCAAATATCCGGCAATCAGGAAGCAGCGCTGCTTGCTGTCAACCATCATCTCAAACGAACAGGAATAGAGGCAACCGTTGAAAAAGCGCCGGAATATCCGGAATGCAACCGAATACGATACACCATCCCCAACGCTCGACCATCGGTTGACATCATCATACCGACAAAAGACATGACGAACCTTCTGAAAATCTGTGTTCTGTCAATTCTTGCCAAAACAACCTACAACAACTATTCGATAACCATCATTGACAATGGTTCAAAAGAGCAGAATACTCTTGACCTCCTGAAACAGTGGAAAAATGACTCCCGTATCAGAATAATACGCGACGACGAAACACCATTTAACTATTCAAAACTTAACAACAGAGCAGTACACTCATCTTCTGCGGATTTTATCTGCCTGATGAACAATGATATTGAAATCATAACGCCGGAATGGCTGAACGAAATGATGGGGCATGCAATACAACCTGGAGTTGGCGCGGTTGGCGCAAGACTATGGTATCCAAATGCAACACTCCAGCATGCCGGCGTCATTACGGGGCTGTATACAGGGACTGGCCATGCACATAAAAAATACCCTAAAGGAAATCCGGGATATTTCGGACGAGCATGCCTGCAGCAGGAATATTCAGCCGTTACAGGTGCATGTCTTTTGATAAGCAGAATAAATTACCTGCAAGCCGGCGGTTTAAATGAAATGGAACTTCCCGTTGCATTTAATGATATTGAGCTCTGTTTGAAACTGAAAAAAGCGGGACTGCGAAATATCTGGACACCCTATGCGGAAATGTTTCACCATGAATCTTTGACAAGGGGCCAAAACGATACCCCTGAAAAAAAAGAACTGGCAGGAAAAGAACTGGCTTACATGCAGAAAAGATGGGGAATTGATAAAAATCATGATCCGAGCTACAATCCGAATCTGTCCATTACAAGCGATGATTTCTCTCTGGCCTGGCCTCCGAGAATACTCGAGCCCTAAATGAGTAAAGGCGAATTCAATAATCTCAAGAATCCACTATCCGCACAGGATTTTCATGAAACTTGCGCGGCTTTTCCTGCAAACTGAATCTCATAGAGCTTCCTGTAAAGACCATCAACCTTCAGCAACTCTTCATGACTGCCCGACTCGGCGACCTGACCACGTTCCATAACAATAATCCTGTCCGCGTTTTTTACGGTCGAAAGCCTGTGCGCAACAACAAGAGCCGTACGGTTTTCAAGAGCATGATCAATTGCCTGCTGCACAACCTTTTCCGACTCATTATCAAGCGCACTGGTCGCTTCATCAAATATCAGAAGGTCAGGGTTTTTCACCATTGCGCGAGCAATGGCAAGTCGCTGTCGCTGACCTCCTGAAAGCTGGATACCGCGATCTCCGACAAGTGTTTGATAACCTTCAGGTTTTTCGCTGATAAACTGATGGGCATTTGCCAAACGTGCAGCCTGTTCCACCCTGCCATGAGCTATCACGCCACGAACACCATAAGCGATATTTGCCTCAATCGAGTCGTTAAACAAAATCACCTCCTGACTTACAACCCCGATCATCCGACGTAGCTGCTTGAAATCATAATCGCGGATATCAACGCCATCAATAGTAATGCGCCCCGAATCAACGTCGTAAAAACGCAAAAGCAGGTCAACCGCAGTCGACTTCCCTGAACCGGACTGACCAACAAGGGCAACCATTTCACCCTTTTTGATTTCAAAGGTAACATGATCAAGCACATTGGGTGCATCGGGATCCTTGAGATATCGGAAACAAACATCCTCAAATCTGATCGTGTGGGAAAATCCGGTTATACTGCGGGTACCATTCACGACCACAGCTTCAGCATCAAGCACCTCAAACAGCCGCTCCACCGATATCATGCCAATCTGGATTGATGTATTGGCATTACCAAGCATCTTTATCGGACCCATCGTCGAGTAAAGAGTAAAGGCAAATACAATCAATTCGTTGGCCGTCATCACGCCTTTGAACACCTGCAAACCGCCAAACCAGAGTACGCCGGCAATTGCCCCAACCAGCAATGTTTCATTCAAAGGGCTGATAACATTCCGCATCTGCTGAATTTTAATGCCCAACGAGCGAAAATCCCTGGTGAATTCCTTAAAACGCTCAAGCTCAACATCCTCAAATGCCGTTGCCTTGATCACTTTTATACCATTGAATTTCTCCTGCAGCACGGAGTTCATATCACCCATTCTTGTCTGAAAAGTAAGAGCAAGACCCTTGACATTTTTACCGACAAGCTGGATAAGAAAAAATATCAGGAGTGAAGTAAAGGCTGCAAAAAGCGTAAGCTGCCAGCTCAAGGCCAGAAGCACCACCATATAGACAAATATGGAAAACGGATTCTGCAGAAAATTTACCAGTGTAGAACTGATGCTTGCATTGACATTCTCAACATCGTTGTAGACATAGTTCATGAGATTGCCTACACGGTTCTTGTTAAAGTAATCGAGATGCATCTCAATAATACTGCTGAACACATCATCACGAAGTTTTTTAGCTGTTTTTGTCTGAATACGAAAAATCAATTGACCATTGAGATAGACAAAGATGTTTTTGACAGCAAAAGCAGCAATCAGAAAGAGGCAGATATTGAGCAAAGAGCGTTCTTTCGTTTCAGCATGAAACGCTTGCTGAAACGTCAGCAAAGCGTTTTTCTTTAACTCATCCAAGTTTACAAAATCCCTGGATAAATCAGGTTTATGGGCAGTCGCCTTCTCCATGGACTGATCCTGCCGACTCTTCCCGTCAGTTGCGGTCTGCGAAGCCTCTGTTCGTGTAACAGTACCTGTTTCAAAAACAGCATTAAGCAAAGGAAGTATCGAGTAGATCGAAATCACACTTAAAAAAGAGGTAATAATACTCACAACCACCACAAGAGCGATTTTCCCCTTTGATGGAGCAAGATAACGAAGCATCCTGGCAAGCAAGTTCATTCAGATATAACAATCGTGATATTAACAGCAAAAACACACAGAAGCAACAAGGTACTCCATGAAAACGTTTTAAACAATGCTTTTCCACGATCAAAAAGGAAGAGGAGTAAAGGTAAAAACACCATAATAGTTTATTTAAATTTTATATTTTCACTTTTTTTGGTAAAATAGAGTACTACTGCTGAAATAGATAGAATATATATGCGTATACACACAATATAGCCCACTACTGTATTAGAAGTGTGATGTATAAAAACAACAATCGAATACTCAATTAAGAACTTCAGAATACTCTCACATTTAATTTCTGACAGAAACAGATGATGAGAGATTTCAAGTGTTTTAATTCTTTATTCAGAATATCATATGCTATCAATGATCATGATGAAGCTCTACCTGTAACGAAATACCTCCGATACTCATTTTACCTGATATTTTAA
>JAAXUM010000131.1 GCA_013336025.1 Chlorobiaceae bacterium | reverse complement strand
TAATCCGAATCCAGACCTCTTTTGATTCGGGTTACCGGTGCACTCGTATCAATATTCGCCTTCTACGACATTGAGGCAGCCCGCTGCGAACTAACCGACTATTTCCGATTGACTGTCTATGCCCGTTCATCGGTCATGCTCTTTTTAACATTATTTGTCTTATCAGGTCTTGCCAAACCCATGCTCATTCTCTTTGGTGTCGTCGATCTCCCTGATGCAATCCGGACTGCCCTCGCACTCCGGTCGTCACCATCCTCTGAATAAATAACCCTCTATTACACAGCAATGAAACTTATTTTTGTATACAACACCGACAGCAACCCCATCAGCAGTCTCATCGACCTGGGACACAAGATCCTGAACCCTGATACCTACGATTGCAGCCTCTGTAAACTGACCCATGGACCGTTTACAGAAATCGAAGCATGGAGAGTGTTCCGTAAATCAATAGGGGTTCCCGTCGAGTTCCTGCACCGCGATGAATTTGAGAAAAAATATAATCAGCACATTACATACCCTGTTATCCTGAAAAATGACGCCTCTTTTGAAGTGCTGCTGTCGAAAAAGGAGATCGACGACCTTGCTGACCTTGATGCGCTCATCGCCTCAATTAAACAACATCTTCCAGCAAAGGAATGAGTCTCGATAAGCATAAATATAAACACCCTGAGACCAGTCAACGCCCTGCATCCGGCATCTTGTTCCGGACAGGGGGTTTGTTCAGATAAAGCAAGTGAATGAGTAAAGAACAGAGAGCAATGACAGTGCATGGTAATTGAAAAACAGCAACCTGTCAGCTATGGTTATGGAATCGCAACTTGTCTGTATCCTTTTGAAAAGAACCGTTCTTGATTGCATATTAGAAGATAGAATGTTTTCTGTTCGATCATCGAAAACCTGATTTGAAGGAAAAAAAATGAATAGAGACATCGTATCGAATCGTTTTTACCGAAATAACAAGTAAATGACTCACCGGAAAACCCGTCTTGCCGTATTCTGTTCAGGAGGAGGCAGCAATTTTCAGGCACTGTATCGTGCAATAGAAGAAAAACAACTTTCAGCGGAAATCGTTCTCTGCCTGTCAAACCGCTCCCGGTGCGGAGCAATGGAGTTTGCTCGCGAGCATGAGATCAAGGATGTTCATCTGTCGGAAAAACAGTTCCCCTCTTTCGAAGCCTTTACTGAAGCGATGCTTGAAACACTTCGCCAAAACGGGATCGATATCATTCTCCTGGCTGGCTACATGCGCAAAGTTCCCGACGTGGTGGTAGGCGCTTTTCCAGAAAGAATCCTCAACATCCACCCTGCTCTCCTGCCGAAATTCGGAGGTGATGGCATGTACGGCCTGAACGTTCACGCTGCCGTTATCGCTTCAGGCGAAACCATCAGCGGAGCAACTGTTCACCTGGTCAATGAGGAGTATGACAAGGGAAGAGTTCTCATGCAGCAAACCGTTCCGGTAATGCCTGACGATACGGCTGAAGTACTGGCTGAACGAGTTCTTGCATGTGAACATCAGCTCTATGCCGAGGCTCTTGAAAAACTGCTGGGAGAACAGAACGCATGATCCTGAAAGAGTTGAACATCAGTGAAATCTTTCACTCCATCCAGGGCGAATCATCCTTTACGGGATGGCCATGCGCGTTCATCAGGCTTGCCGGTTGCGGTAACGGGTGCAATTTTTGTGATACAGCCTATGCCGAAACTGACGGGTTCATGCTTGAACTCCCCGACATCATCATGCAGGCCCAGGCATTCAGGGCTCCGATCATTGAAATAACCGGTGGAGAACCTCTGCTTCAGCCCGCAGTCTATCCGCTCATGCAGCAGCTCTGCAATCTTGGCGAAACCGTTTTGCTTGAAACCGGCGGATTTCTTTCTGTTGACAAGGTTGACTCGCGCGTTCACAAAATCATTGATCTCAAACCGCCATCGTCAGGTGTCAGCGAGGGAAACAACCCGGAAAACATCACGCTTGCCCTGCATGCCGGAAAAAAACTCTCTCAAACGTTTGAGTTCAAGATTGTCATTGCCAGCCGTGAAGACTACGACTGGGCAAAATCACTCCTGTTGCAACATCAGCTTTATTGCTCATGCATTGTGATGATGGGAGTAATTCATGACAAACTTGAACCGGCTACCCTTGCGGAATGGATCCTTCAGGACAGGCTTCCGGTCAGAATGCAGCTCCAGCTCCACAAGTATATCTGGCCTGCTGAAACAAGAGGAGTGTAACGAGATCTTAAACAGCAGTCTGGCGGGAGTGTCCGGACTGAAGGTTCACCGTCTCCCTGATGGTATAATCGTTTCCGCCTCCGGACGATGAGGTTGAGAGCATCTCTCCAAGAAGTCCGGTTGAAAAAAGCTGGGCACCGAGAATGATCAGGAGAATGCCAAGAAAAAGAATGGGACGGTTACTGACCGGTTTTGCATAGAAAATTTTTTCGACGGTTACATAGAGGCTGATAATGAATCCCGACAGAAAGCTGATAAGCCCCATCATACCGAAAAAATGCATCGGCCTGCGAAAGTACCGGGTTATAAACACCACCGCAAGAAAATCAAAGAGTCCTGCAAAAAAGCGCCCCGCACCGAATTTTGACTGCCCGTATTTTCTTGACTGATGAACCACCGGCAGTTCCCCAATGGCAAACCCGTTCCAATGGGCGAGAACCGGAATATATCGATGCATCTCTCCGTGCAGCTCGATTCGCCGGACAACCTCGCTTCGGTATACCTTCAGACCGCAATTGAAATCATGAATCGGAATGCCCGTAAAAAGCCGCGTTACCGTATTGAAGACCATTGATGGCAGAGTTTTACCAAGAGGATCCTGACGCTGCTGTTTCCAGCCGCTGACAAGGTCATATCCCTCATCGAGTTTTTTAAGCAGATCCTTGATGGCAAAAGGATCATCCTGCAGATCCGCATCAATGGTACAGACATATTGACCCGAGGCCGCTCTGAACCCGGCAGAAAGCGCTGCGGTTTTCCCGAAATTTCGTTGAAAAGAGATAAGCCTGAGTTCCTGTTTCGTCAAGATCATCTCCCTGACCAGACTATCGGAACCATCAATGGAACCATCATCAACAACAATGATTTCAAAACTGAACGGCTCCTTAAAAAGCATATGCAGTTGATTGTCAGCCATTGCCCGATAGAGCCTGTCGAGCAGTTCAGGCAGTGACTCCCGTTCATTGTATACGGGAACGATAAGGGAGAGTAGTGTCAAGAGTCTGTGGTATCAAACATTATTTGTCAAGAGAACCAAGGTAAAGAGTAATCGATCAAAAGTCAAATACGCAGGGAACTCCTTCCGGTTATTTGTTGGCAGTTGTTGACGCACTCGTTACCTTACCCCTCTGATCAGTTATCACAGCGGGAAAATCCGCAAACCGTAAAACTCTTGTTATGAAACGTGTTGGAGCACATGTCAGTATTGCAGGAGGCATCGAAAATGCTCCGCTGAATGCCATCAGCATAGGAGCCACTGCATTCGCATGCTTTACAAAAAACCAGCGGCAGTGGAAATCTCCGGAAATCTCTCCGGCATCAATAGAGCTGTTCAGAATAAACTGTGTAACGGCGGGGATACATCCTGAACACATTCTCCCGCACGACAGCTATCTCATCAATCTCGGCAACCCCGATCCAGATAAACTGGAGCGGTCAAGAAGCGCGTTCATTGATGAAATGCGCCGTGCAGAGAAACTCGGACTCGTCATGCTGAACTTCCATCCTGGAAGCCACCTTAATCAGATTGATGAAGAGGGGTGTCTGCAGCTTATTGCCGACTCTGTGAACATTGCTCTCGAAAAAACCTCCGGCATCACAGCCGTCATCGAAAACACAGCAGGCCAGGGAAGTAACCTTGGTAACAGCTTTGAGCAACTTGCCTCGATCATTGACAAAATCGACGATAAATCAAGAGTCGGCGTATGTCTTGACACCTGCCATCTCTTTGCAAGCGGTTACGACCTGCAATCAGGCGAAGCCGTAACGGCAATGTTCAAAGCATTTGACCGGACCGTCGGTCTCTCATTCCTCAGAGGAATGCATCTCAACGATGCAAAACATCCGCTCGGAAGCCATCTCGACCGACATGCCTGTATCGGAAAAGGAGTGATCGGACTCAGTGCCTTTTCATCTATCATGAACAGCCCGTTCTGTGAAGAGATTCCTCTCATCCTTGAAACACCGGATGCGGAGGGATGGAAAGAGGAGATACAACTGCTCTATTCACTATTGGACTCCCCGATTGAACAGCGGTGCATTTCAGAGTGAACACCTATCGCCTGGAAACCAGCCTCAGATACTTGCTCACCGACAGCGTGCTGCCAATAACACCAAGTAACAGACCAAGAAGAACCAGTGCGGGATAGATCATCGTTGCGGATGGATGCAGAACCTGGTAGACTCCCGGTTCATAACGAAGCAGCAATTGCTCAAAAACAAGATAGACCGCACCTGCTGCAAGAAGACCGGAGATAATGCCCTGCAGAGCCCCCTCGATGACGTAGGGTGCACCGATCAGCCATCCCGTTGCTCCCACCAGCCTCATGGTTCTGATTTTCTCCTGATGTGAATACATAGCCAGACGAATGGTATAACCGATCAATACAAGTGTAGCTATGGCAATCAGGATCCCGAGGCCACCGGTCAAAAGGGTGAAAATCCGTGCATTCTGTTCTATCTGACCGAGAAACGTCTGGTTATAACGAATGTCAAGACCGGCATCGAGTTTGCTGATTTTCGGCACAACACGCAGGAGACTGTCCGGACAGGCATATTCAGGATAAAACTTCAGTTTAAGTGAACGAGGAAGCGGGTTACTGCCAAGAATTTTTTCAACATCCTCACCAAAATCATGGGCAAAGATAGCCGCCGCCTCTTTTTTCGACACAAAAACGGACTCTTTGACACCTTTGATTTTTTTGATCTCATCAACAATCCGGACGGTCTCGGTCTCATTGATCGTGTCACTGAAAAACACCTCAATCTCCATTCTGCTGCGAAGTTCCTGAATCAGATCAAAAAAACTCAGAGAAACCGTGCTGAACAAACCAAGAAGCACAAGAGCAAAAAAACTGATGGTAACCGTGATGGCAGCTGGAAGCCTGGAACGGCGGATACCTGAAAATCCCTCTTTGACAACAAACAGGAGCGACATGAAATTCTGATTTGGCAGTTAATCTATTCAACAAATCACCTCAAACAACCAGTCACCCTGCCTTAAGCACGATTTAAATGGCTGCAAGGCGACCCTGATACAAAGAAAAAACAAAACAAGTTGCAAAAACAACTTTTTTTTCTTTTAATTAGAGCTACAAAATGGGGCTATAGCTCAGTTGGTAGAGCATTTGCATGGCATGCAAAGGGTCAGGAGTTCGAGTCTCCTTAGCTCCACGGCAACTCACAAAAAGCGCAGAAAAACTTCTGCGCTTTTTGTTTTTCACCCCCCTGATCACTTCCGCCCCACCCTTGCGATCAGAAATATCAGCCCGACAAACAGCGATGCACAAAGACCTGCCACGATGTTGAAAACACCAGCCAGAAACACGATCGGAAGTGTAAGCTTGAAAACAGACCCGATAAAACCACCTGCAACGAGAAAGGTTCCGGCAGTCAGTGCGGTAAAGAAAAAGCTTGTCGCAATACTGCCTGCAAAAGAGACAAACACTCGCTCCCCTTTACCCTCTATGATGGCCTTCTTGC
>JAAXUM010000130.1 GCA_013336025.1 Chlorobiaceae bacterium | reverse complement strand
CTGCAGAAATCCGAGAGGGTCGCCTTGTGCTATGTCGAGCATCAGGCTGACGATATCCACACCGGTTATCAGCTCGGTAATGCCATGTTCTACCTGCAGGCGGGTATTTACTTCGAGGAAGTAAAATTTGCCGGTTGCGGAATCAAGCAGAAACTCGACCGTTCCAGCAGATGAGTAGCCGATTGTGCGCATGAGCTGGACGGCTGTGTCGCAGATGGAGTGACGAATGTCGTCGTCAATGCTGGGCGATGGAGCTTCTTCGATTATTTTCTGGTTGCGACGCTGAAGTGTGCATTCGCGCTCGAAGAGATGAATCACGTTGCCATGCTGGTCGGCGATGATCTGCACCTCGATGTGCCGGCCTTTTTCGATAAATTTTTCAACAAGAATTTCGTCGTTGCCGAATGACTTTTTCGCTTCAGACCGGGCCTGTGCCAATGCGTTCTCAAGCTCTGAATCGCTGGTAACTCTTACCATTCCTTTTCCACCGCCGCCCGATGAGGCTTTGATGATGATTGGAAAAGCAACATCCTCCTCTTTCATCCATGTGCGGATTTCCAGGGTGGTTTCTGGCGAGTTGATCCCGGGGATGATTGGGACTTTAGCCTCTTTGGCAATTTTTTTCGACTCGATTTTGTCGCCCATTTTATGGATCACTTCAGGGCTCGGACCGATCCATATCAGGCCGGAGTCCTGCACCATCTGGGCGAACTTCGCATTTTCGGAAAGGAATCCCCAACCCGGATGAACAGCATTTGCTCCGCTTTTGCGGGCTGCAGCTATTATCTTTTCCATATTCAGGTAAGATTCGACAGGCGGAGCTTCACCGATATGAACTGCGTCATTTGCCATGAACACATGAGCTGCAAGGCGATCAGGAGTACTGTAGACAGCCGTTGTCGGGATTTTTCTGTCTTTGCATGTCTGAATCACCCGTACAGCCGGTACGCTGCGATTTGCTACAAGAACTTTTTTGATTTTTTTATCCATTATGCCTTTTCCGGCTTAAGAAGTTCGGGAATTATGGTTTTAAAGCTTGATATACAGTCCATCATACCGATTTGAAAACATGCCTGCAAGAGATATCGCAGTTCAGGAATATCATTTTTTTCAACACCTTCGCCAATATCCGGGATAAAGAGGGAAGGATATTTTTTTAACCGAAAAATCGGGAAGGAAGAGCGCTTCAAAGGAGTACTCTAAGGGACTTTTGCGACAATTTACAAAAAATAAGTCGAAGTGGTATTTTTCAATTGAATGATCAATATATGCAAACGGAACAATCTATGCCGATGGTGATCGCGATGTTACTGTTTTAGGCTTGCAGAGGTATTTGGCGATGAAGAATCTTTTCCGATGCATCAAGCCTGCTGATCGTTTTGTTGGTACGGTGTTTTAACTTTATGTCGGGAGGATGATGGCACATGTTCACCATTCAGACTTTTTTGCGGGTTCATGGAAAGTCTGTCTGCCGTTATCGTGAGGAAAAGCCGTTTTTTCCAAACAGGGCTGACCGGAGAGGATAGTGCACGATTTCGTGATGTAGAGGCCAGACTTCGCGTCTGAGTGAGACGGATAGAATGTTATTTTCAGTTTTCCGGCAGGAATTTCAATGTGTGATGAAAAGTTCGGGGAGTACTTTGCCCGCTTCACCCTGAATGATGCGGTGGTATTCGGTTGCGCCTGATGGTTCAGGATTGATTTCGATGCAGTATGCCCCGGAATCCCGTGCAAGCGAGGGGAATCCTGCTGCAGGCCAAACTCTTCCGGAGGTGCCAATGCTGATGAAGATGTCGCATGACGCGATGATTTCGGTGACTTTATGCATAACTCCTGCATCGAGCATGTCGCCGAACCATATGATATCAGGCCTGAGCCAGTTGCCGCAATCGCACTTGAGTGATTCGTACTCCTGGTTGTAATCCTCCTTTACCATTCTGCAGTTGTCGCATCGAAGACGCCAGAGGCTCCCGTGCAGCTCGATGACACCCTGTGAGCCCGCACGCTGGTGCATGCCGTCGATGTTCTGGGTTATAACGAAGGTGCCTGGCATTCCGGCGATCAGCCGGTGGCCTTCATGCGGATGGCAGTCAAGCACAGCCCGACGTCGGATTTTATGAAAATGAAGCACTTTTTCAGGATTGCTGTCGAACGCTTTCTGGCAGGCGTACGTCTCGAAATCGTAGTCTTTCCAGATGCCGCTCTTTCCCCGGTAAGTGGGTACACCGCTCTCCGCAGACATGCCTGCACCGGTGAAGAACACCGTTCTGCTGTATGTTGACAGATCGATCGTTTCCATGAGAGATATTCATTTTAAAGATAACATAATGCTTTACTCTGGATTGCGCGTTGTCATGACAGATTTACAGATCGAAGTAACAACCAGGCCTGAGTTCGTGTTCTGCTTTTTGCAAACTATCACCTGAAGCAGGATGAGGGGTTCACTCTGTATGTTCAGAAACCATTGCTGATGGCACCGGCAGTGTATAAAAAATTATTGCGGATAGTCAGGAATTTTGAAGATCTTTATGAGAAAAAGTTCCCTGTAATTTACAAGAAAAGGGGGAAGGTCATGAGCGAACATGAGAAGTCTGACGTACCCGAAATCTTTACGAAAAAGGTCTCCAGGCAGCTTGCTCCCAAGGAGCTGGAGGAGCGAATCCAGCAGTTTCTTGCCTCTCGACGGCTTTGTGTGCTTTCTACCTGCCGTGACAACATACCGAGATCGACACCTATTCTGTTCTGCTCGAAAGGGGTCACCCTCTACATGGCTGGAGAGCCGGGCCTCAAGCTCGGTAATATCAATCTGAATCCGAGGGTGAGCGTGGGTATTTTTGACCCGAAATCAGAGTTTTCAGATGACTTGCACGATATCACCGGTTTGCAGATTAGTGGTCATGCGAGGCTTATCGGCAAGCAGGATCCTGGCTTTGTTGATGCGTTCAGCCTTTTCGGGCGTCCTCAAGCGTGGTCTGAACACTGGTTTGGCAAAATGATCGAGGTGATACCCGACAAGATCGAGCTGCTCTCCATGGCGCTCAAACTCGATGATTATGCTGCGCGGCAGATATGGATACGGCCTGGTATCTGAACATCCGTTTATGACGAATTGCTGAAGAAAACCAGGGAACGCTTTTCAAATAAACAGAAAAGGCGGATCCGGGTCTTCTTTATCGGAACTGAAGTTACCAGTGATCGTGCAACGAATCTTGTATGCTGTTCGTGATGTTTGATCAACAAGGCTTTGCAATACCCTGCATGGCAAGTCCGGGATCATTTTTTGTAATGACCAGCTGCCATACCATGTTGTTTCGTATCCTGCCAAAACACACATTTCGGAGGCCCTTACCATGAACAATTTCTCCAGATCGATTTTCGCAGTTGTGTTATTACTGCTGTTGTCCGGGTGTGCATCAACCGCCAGCAATAATTTCAACAGTCTTCTCTGGATGCAGTCGTCGGCTGAATACAAAGCAAACGCGACACAGGTGTACAATTCAGCTTTGAAAAACATCGATGCCGCTCTTGGCGATTCAGGATGGATTGCAGCCAAAGAACAGGTTGGTGACAGTTCGTCATTACCTCCCGCCGTTGTCATGGACATCGATGAAACTGTTCTGGATAACTCCAGGTATATGGGGAAAGTGGTTCTTGAAGGCGGTAAATGGAGCTCAGTGACATGGGATCAGTGGGTCGCTCTGAAAGAAGCAACGGCTGTTCCCGGTGCGGTCGAGTTCATTAATGCAATGAAAACCAGAAATGTGAGGGTTATCTATATCTCCAACAGGGAGTGCAGGAAACGTGATAACCAGGGATCGGGATGTTCGCAGGAGGCTGATACGATAGAAAACCTTGCGAAAGCAGGTGTGCCTGATGTGCTGCCTGAAAACGTGCTGTTATTGGGTGAGAACGATGACTGGACGTCAGAGAAGAAAAGCAGAAGGGAATATGTCTCGAAAAAATACAGGATTGTGATGTTGTTCGGGGACGATCTGGGTGATTTTCTTGCGGATGTGAAATCAAATAGTACACCTCAGGAGCGTGATCGCCTGGTCGCTGAAAATAAAAATAATTGGGGCCGGAAATGGTTTATGCTGCCAAATCCAACCTATGGGTCATGGATGAATATTCTGCGTGATCCTAAATCGCAATATATCCTGAAATACTGAAGGCTCCACTATAACTCGAGTGGCAGGAAAAACAGAGGATCGTTGAACCCTGTCAATAGTGCAATTCCTTTTGCTGTTTTCCGGCATGTTGTCGTTTCAGGATGCAATTGATTTTTTTTTCGTTTTTTCAGTACTGGCTGGTTAGTTAACGATACTGTTTATAAGCAATAATGAATTGTTTTTTCTTGTTGGTTGCGTAACGTTCTTTAAAAGCTCTGGGCCTTATTGATGACTGTTAACTGCCTGATACGATGAAAAACGCATTGTATCGAATCATTGTCACGGAGTCGTTGCCCCGATCCGTTTTTGCCGGAGCAATCGTTCTCAGTGAATCGATACTGATACATCGCTTTGTGGCTGTTAATGAGTATTTTGTGATCTGAATTATTGGACTTTAATTAAAGCTTTAAGTAAAATGAGTAAAAATATAAATCTTAATGAAGATATCAGGTTCGCGGGCGTAGTGGCTGATCTGGAGCGCATCAGGTGTGAACTTGTCAAGACTGGTAAGCTGGTTTCGCTGACAGGAACAACCGAGAGTGACGTAGTTATTGAATTTGCGGAATATGGAGAGGGTAAAGAGTCGGAACCGAGCATTCTTCTGAAAGTCACATCACCTGAAGATTTTGATGGTGATGAAACTCTCCTTGAAGATTTTGAGGATTGTGTGATAGGAATGCTTGAGGTCGCATCTCGCGAGTGGTCACAAGAGGTTACTGATTTGTTAGGAGATGACAGGCAAATAATTCTGCTCATCAACGGTGAAGAGTGCTGAGTTTAAAAGGATTGTTTTTGAGGAATTGCTGATAAAGGTGGTTTATTCTTCCAATTCAAGAGCAGCTTATGACAGGTATTCTCAGTCGCGTTGATCGTCTTTTTAATGCATTGGAGCATTTTTGGGAACATAGGAGCACGGAGAGAACTGCGGCAAATGTCCTGATCATTGCGTTTATCGGAGCGATAATACTCATAGAGTTTCGTCGTCAGGGATGGCTGCCGGAAGAGCTTGCAGCGATTCTTCCTTCAAGCCACTATTACGCTATTAATGTTGCGTTTTCGATGCTGCTTGGCCTTGAAGTTCTTGGGTTGGTTTTCGGTCTTGCCAATTCTGTTGCGGATTCAGTCGGTAAACAGTTCGAAATCCTTTCGCTTATTCTGCTTCGACATTCCTTTAAGGAGTTTATCTACTTTCATGAGCCGCTTATGTGGGAGGAAACATCAAAGCCTGTACTGCACATTCTTTCAAATGCCAGCGGCGGACTTCTGATTTTCCTGCTGCTCGGACTGTATTACAGGCTTCAGAAACATCGCGCCATTACTCAGAACTCCATTGCGACGGCAGAATTTATTGCATGCAAAAAGCTTGTGTCGCTTCTGCTTCTGGTTATTTTCAGTGGAATCGGGATCGTTGATGGTTATTTTTATCTGGTAAACCGGACGACATTCGATTTTTTTGCAATATTTTACACTGTTCTGGTCTTCAGCGATGTCTTGCTGGTACTGGTTTCTCTCCGCTACAGTTCAAATTATCAGATTGTTTTTCGTAATTCGGGATT
>JAAXUM010000129.1 GCA_013336025.1 Chlorobiaceae bacterium | reverse complement strand
CCGGATTCTGCCCAATTCCGGCTCACCATCCTTTCTGTTCAGCAGCCAATCGACCAGCGTCGCCGTCCTGATCGCTCCTTTCAGGGAACTTCCGGGAATAAAGGGCTTTCCGGCTGTGGCAACAAAACGACGAAGGTGAGCTTTGTTGATGTCTCCCTCGATTCGCACTTGGCGAGCGGCGAAATCATCGACCTTCCTGCCCAATGTTTCGGTAATGAAGGTTTCAAGCTCAAAGGTCGAGCGGTTATTGTCGAACTGCCTTATACCATTCACAAACGCATCGACGAGCGCCTTGTTCCCTTGCATTGCTTCCTGAAGTTTGTCGGTATCGATGTAAATGAGAGAATCACCGCGCTGCACATAATCACTATACGGCGAAAGCGTGTGCTCCTCTCCCGCTCCAATAAAGAGCGGTGAGAGCGTTGTCAGGCGTACCTTATGAGACCTCAGGGTTTGCTTCATGTTGCTTGGTTAGATTGGAATGAAAAAATTTCTCCCGTTGCGTACAATCAACCCGGCAACAGCGTCAGTTGGTGAAAGATCGACAATCCTGCCGCTGATATTTCGGTTCATCACCGATCCCTCTCTTATAAATCGCGCCTGCTTGCGGTGTTGTTCACTCTCCCCTCGCAAGCCAAGCGAACCGCCTCCACGCACAAACAGCTCATACCGTTCAAGCGCATCGAATTCAGCGCTATCGGCAGGTGAAAGAACCGATAAGCCGAGATAACAAGAAGCATCCGAAGAACCTGGAACGGGGATAGTCACTTCACGCACCGCCCTGAACTGGCCGTTGCCGGATGATCGTTGCCCGCCAACCCCCTCGTCAGCCATGATTCGCACAGCCGCAAGAAACTCCCGCCGCTCTTCGGGGTTTAGACGGTCTGCATCGAACAGAACGCAATACGCACCCTCGTATTCCACACTGGCAACGGAAAACGAATGGAACTGTACCGTGGTTTCGTAGTACAGCCGGTCATTGTCTTCAACAGTGGTGTGCACCTTTACTTTCGGACTGGTTGTAAATCCCCGAAAGGAGCACTGCGCGAATGCCTCTTGGTCGTCGTCAAGCTCTTCAGGAAGACAAACGAAGTCATTGCCGATCGACGGCAAATCAGTAAGGTCAAGGTCGCACTCAAGCTTCTCTGCATTAAAGTGTTGACTGAACTCAGCGAGCGCGCCAAGAGAGAAATACTTCAGGCTCTTGTTGCGCTTCCGATCATCTGTGGAGGTGTAGGTCACAAGCGGTTTCGGCACAAACAACAGCGGCGGCTTATCGGAGGTCTCTTTCAGCAGGGCGTACAAGCCCGAAGAAAAAGAGAGTCTCCCCGAACCGACCAGTTCGATCAATCGCTCCGCTCCGCCGAGGGCGTACTCATAGATGGTCGCCAAAGCTGAAAACAGGGTATCGGAATGCAACAGATCGCTGCTATCCCCGAGCCCGCTTTCGCCAAAGTGAAACTGTCTGTTATCACCGGGAATCAACAATAGTGCTTGCATGGTAATGAGATTAGAGCTTTTCAATACCGTGCAATTCCTGCCAGTCATCACCGTTCTTGTAGTTATCGATGGACTTGTACTCGTACTTCATGGCCTCTCTTGGAAAACTGATTTTTCCGTAACCGCGAGACCCCTGCCCACCGAGGTAATCGTCTTCGAGGATTCGCAACGCCTTGATGATTTCGTTCAGATGAGTCTCCTTCTGGCCATCGTCAAACACATTGTAGATGATCTCAAACTTGAACTCCGCACCTGCCGGAACTCGCTCGAGTTGTCTCGGATTCGCTTTCCCTGACTTTCGATCGATGGTGTTCTCCCACTTGCTTTCCGTATAATCTTCAAGCTCACTGAACACTCTATCATTTTTCTCTGGATCATTGAAGAACTCTTTATCCAGAGCAGCATCTCTCACCATAATTCTCGAAGGACAGCTCGGCGCATTGTTGTTGGCACTGCCAAAAAGTTTTCTGATGACGTCAAAATCATCATCGGTTTTTTCATTCTCCTTGACGCCTTTATGTCTGCTGATTGAAACCGAACCCTGTTCACGGGCAAGAATCGAACGAAGCTTGCCTTTCAGGGAGCTGCCGGGAATAAAGGGCACCCCTTCAGCCGTTTTGATGACATTCAGGTCAATGCCTCCGATATCCAGAGCGGTTTTTGATCCGCCGATATGCAAACCGGTCTCAGCCTTTATCTTGCCGGACAGACGAACTTTTTCGATGAGCTTGTTCATAATCAGTGTTTGTTAGATGAGAATTTTTCATGGTATTTCTGATAAGCGATCAACGCAGTGAAAAACTCAACAAAATGCGCCAATTGAGTTTCGGTTTTCACATTTTTGATTAATGATGACAACCTGTCCGCCAACGCTTTAAGCCTGTAATTTGATTCATTTCTTCCAGCCAGATAAGCCAGTTTGACTTGTAAGGGAAGAAGCTCTTCCGGCTTTTTAGCCTTCTTGACCGAGGTATAGATATTCCGAAGCTGGGTCGTTGTGACGGCTTGTCTTCCCGAAACCAATATTTCGCTATACTTTTTCACCGTATCGATCATCTTCTGATACGTATCAGCGGAATAATCCAGGACGAGAGAATCCGTCAATTTCTTGAGAAGTTCTTTTTCGTCGTCAACACTGTATTGTTGGTTCTGCCCGTTGCTCATAACTAATGAAGTTAAAGGTTACAGAGATTTTCTACACATGAACTCCGCCCAGCGTGCTCCGACCGCTATGTACATCGGGTTCACCGCTTCGCCTTTAATGGCGGCAAAGACGACCTTTTCATATTCAGCGATAATCTCTTCGGCAACAGCTCTCGAATGTTCCCGTTCAAGGTCTCTGAAGAAATAGGCCATTTGCCACACCTTGACGGCAAAAGATCGCTGCTTTCCCGGCGTTCGACCGTAGAGCGTTTCAAGTCCTCTGCAACCCTGAAGCACCTTTTGAATGATCGCTTTCGGCTCCCCATCACCAACCATTCCGACGAGTTTCTCTTTGATGTTCCAGGCATTCCGAAACTCATCCCAGCTCAGTATTTCGCCGAATACGTTGATCGAGTTTTTACCGGTGCGTCCGTACTTTGCCTCGTGCAAACGCTCTTCGGCGAGCACGGCAAAGCGGGAGACCGGATAGTGCTCATCGACGACAAGCAAACTTGCCGAGAGCGTCAGTGAAGGGTTGTTGCAGACGAACTTCCGAAACTCTTCCTGGATTTTGAGGGCTATGTCGAACACCTTGTGCCAGGCCCCGACCATGAACAGGTCATCGCCACCCGAAAAGATCGGATAGATGTAATCGCGGAACTCTTCATCTCGAAGGATCGTGTTCATGTACCCTTCGAAGAACCACTGCAATGAACGTGACAGGGACATCACCCGCGAAGGTGTTTTGAGGTCTTCGGGGAAGCCTTCGGCGAAAATCTTTCCGAGATCATCGACGTCCATTTTCAGGATACCGAGCTTCTCGGTTCGGGTTTCAGCAAAAGCCTTGAAGGCAAGCTGTGAATATGTGATTATATGACCATCTGTTATCTCTCGTTTGCCGCCCTTGTCATCATCATCCTGGTATTCCTCTATGGAACGACCACGCGCCTTGACCTCCGCCATGAACTGTCTGATCGTCTCAGGCCTCCATCGAGGCAAATCCTTGACGGCAAATCTGAAGCTGGCGTATTCTCCCTCAAAATCCGTTCTGTTGAATACGGTTGTCTTGTCGTCCGCATCGTTTGATGTAAAATCAACCTCGTAACCCATTGACCTGAAAAGAGTTCTCCAGCCATCGCTCTCCGATAAATCGTTCTCCGATACGTCGGAAATCCAGTAGCCATCTTCTTTCAGCAATCCGGTAATTTCCTTATAAAGATCACCACCTCCCGGCTCTACGTTTGCTCGACGCTGTTCTTTTGGCTTAAACACATCGCCATAATCCGATTGACGGAACTTCTGCATTTTGGCAATCTCGAGTTCCCGGTTCACGTCCCTCCACTTTTCTCCGAAACGCTCCATAAAATCTCCCGTAGTAACATCAACTGAGGCAAGAGACAGGCTCAACTCATCGTCGATGAACTTGCGCAAGAGCAGGCTTTGCATAATCTCGTTCCGGCACTTTACGAGTTGAACCTCTTGCGATTTCGGAGCAAGAATATAAAACCGGCCACCGCCGTTGTAGAGAAGATTGGCTGGTTTCAAATCAAGAGCCTGAAGAACCTTTTGCGCGCAAAGATCGGCAAATAGCTGTACGTAGAAAGAACGCGCCTTGAGGGTTTTAGCGGCCCCCTTCGACGGAACGTTGAAAATGAACTTCTGGATTCCCGAAATATCACCACCAATCAGGATGCAGGGAACTGGGAGGTCATCCTGCTTTGCACCACCCGGGTGATAATTTAGAATTGTTTTGTCTTTACCATTCCAATCACCAAGCGACCATTCATCGTACAAACAAAGTGCTATGGCCGCAGTGACCCTCGAATGGTCGAAAAGATTGATGTCTGGCCTATCGAGATACTCTCCCTGCTTTTTATTTGGAGTCTGGGCTGGTACGGTATTGAAAAACTTCCAGAGCAGCGGCAACAACTCTTTGTGATTCCGCATCTTCCCGAATGACTCCCTGAAATTATCGACGACCGGTCTGTAAGCTTGCTGAGTAAATCTCGGGGATGATCCTGCCGGAAACATGGCCTCAGGCAGAATGGAAAGTGGATTCAGGTCATAATACTCGATATCAGGTTTATATACGTCCCCGGTTTTTTCAGTAAGCCTGATACTTGAAAAGATCGACTGGAGTCTTGCCCGGGCATAAAATACCGGCTGAAGGTCTTTGACTTTTTCCCGCTCCTTGGAAGCTAAAATGTCCGCAATCTGAATAAGCTTGAAGTGAATGTTCTTGCTGCGATAATCACCAAACCCTTTTTCCCTGCTCGGATGATGATGCAGAGCATACTCTTCAATCTTTGCATCAGAAAGGAAATCCTTATCTCTAAACCATTTGATAAATGCTGCAGAATAGCGCTTGTGAGCATGGCTGGCGCCACTTGTCCGCTTCTGTTCGACATACCTTCTCGCCAGCTGGGTCCAGCCTCTTAACCTTGCCCGTTCGATAAACTTGCCGATGTCGTGCAGCAAAGCGCCAAGATAAAACGAATCCCGTTCAGACATATGAGGACAGAAGGGTTAACGTTACCAAGTTTTGAGAATCAAGCGTTTACAGCAAGGCAAGAAGCACATCATCAATCAAGAGTTTTCCCAAACTTCTGTATCCAAAATAATCTTCAGCAAACGTCTCGTCGAATTGATCTGCTAATCCGATTTTGAGTTTACCTTCTGGTGATTTCAGAAACTGTATACCACATTCGATGACTGGATGCTGACTTGATATAACGGTGCAGAGCAATGCGCGTCAATAAGGCAAAAATCGTTCTACCGAAAACCCCGCGGCGGGGTCGGGGGGGACTCATAACCTGCAGAAGGTACTACAAGTACACAAATCAAAAGGCTGCGCAGGGGGGTGAGCGTACTGGTTCATCATCGCTGGCCGATCATAAGCACTCTTATCACCTTACGCTTTTTTTTCTTGTTTTGGCAATACATCGCCAGTGAAAATAATGCTTCCCGTCACATTTCTGTCTCAGCACGGCGCCTACTTCGGCAGGCTCGAAGCCACCACCGCAGACAACTCGGCCAGTGAACGGTTCCAATACCTGCGTTCGCTTGACGAACCCTTTGCGCTCGAGAT
>JAAXUM010000128.1 GCA_013336025.1 Chlorobiaceae bacterium | reverse complement strand
AATACAACCACCGTCTCTTCAGCCGCAAGGGGTCGTATTGTATGGGCTTTCCAGCCGGGAATCAACCTTGCTATCGGTAACGGTTTTTCCGATTTCAACTTCGGAAGCTCCAACACCACGTATGCAAGTACTTTCCCCAACCCTGGCGCCGGGGCTGAATTCAGCTACATCACCGGAGAAAAGTCAGG
Organism: Chlorobiaceae bacterium; assembly: GCA_013336025.1. Lineage (GTDB taxonomy): Bacteria > Bacteroidota > Chlorobiia > Chlorobiales > Chlorobiaceae > Chlorobium. Next base: position 5,551 of record JAAXUM010000128.1, on the reverse strand, counting down.
CGGCTTCAAGTTTATTGCAGGGGCAGCCCAGGCTGGAACAGGTTCCACAAATCATTTCAACGACATCGCCTATGCCAGGGTCAGGTATAAATTCGGTGGCGCAGGGCTTTTGAGCGGTGCTGGAGGTGTTCTGGGTAACGAGTATGTCGGTATTGACAATCATATTGCTGTCGGAGCCTCTTATATGAATGCTCAAGAGGGCATGTTGGCGACAAACTGGGCAGGTGAGACCCAGATTTTCGGTGCGGATATCGAGGGCAGTATCGGCAGCTTGATGCTTGGTGCGGCCTTCAGCAGGGATGTTGATCTGGGATTCAACAATTACCGGGTAGATGCGACGTATTTTGTTTATCCCTGGCTGAAGTCAACAGTTTCCTATGCAAACTTGAGGAGCGGGGATGATCCTGTAAACGACCCGACTATTGCTGTCGGACTGACCGCTCATCTGCGCGCCAATGCCCTTATCTCGGCTACCTATACCCATCATACAAAGGAACGCTTAACCGATTTAAGCAATACGTTGAACGATACCTGTGTGCTTGGAGCGCAATTTGCTTTTTAATTGGTTGAGTATTCATGGTTTTCATGAAATACAATTTCGGGACAGGTATGTTCTGTGTTGCGATAATGCTTCAGTTGTTCATGCCTGTTTCGAGATGTAATCTGCCGATCCGGTTTTTAGGAGAGAAGTCAGAGCGTCGGGCAACATGGTGTTGCCGTTACGAGACAAAGTCCCGGTGTCAGACTTTGCGGCTTCTTTCAATCTCGATGTGTGGTCAGGTTTTTGTGGTTCTTTATCATGACGTTGATGTTTTCCGAGGCGTGCTTGCAGGCAGGGAGATGTTCCTCCATCAGTTCATTCTCCCGGCTTTGCAAGCCCCTCTTTTTTATTGTGCCGACTGAGCCCGGGCATGGTGATTCAAGATGACGGTGTTCAGTTGCAGAAAAGATCTCATTGAAAGAAAAAACCAATTGCTATGCAGGATGACAGAGAGCTCCATTCAGAGCCAACAGAAGGGCGTGCTGGCCTGACGGCATGTAAGGCCGAAGAGGAACAGGATACTCAGTTCAGTAAAAGGCGGAAGTTTCTGACAAGAGTGGGCTGGGGAAGCCTTGCCGGGTTTCTGACGATCAACTCGCTTGCGTTTTTACGATTCTTTTATCCGAGAGTGCTGTTTGAAGCGCCCTCACAATTCAAGGTCGGATTTCCTGCTGATTATCCTCCGGGTCAGGTGAATTCACAATATCAGCGGGAGTTCGGCACATGGATTATCCGCTTGCAGGATGGACGTTTTTTTGCCATGGAATCAAAATGCACCCATCTTGGATGTACGCCAAGCTGGATGGAATCGCAGAAGAAATTCAAATGCCCATGCCATGGAAGCGGATATTATATAACGGGATTGAATTTTGAAGGGCCTGCGCCAAGACCGATGGACCGTTTTAAAATCAGTATTTCGGAAGACGGCCAGTTAACGGTAGACAAGACCATCAAGTTTCCCGGTATTCCGGGCAAGGATTCGAATGAGGTGTATCCTCAGAGTTTATTGAAAGCGTAACGAGATCTATCGGATATGGACATCAATGAAAAAGATATGACGATTGAAGAGGCATCTCTCCTGAAAAGAACAACGGGTAAGGGAAGAAAAGCTGTTGCCCGGGTTATTGAAGAGGTTTGTACCGGTTGCAAAATCTGCGTTCCGGTATGTCCATCGAAGTGTATTGCCATTGTCGATTCAGATCTGAACTATACCGGCATAGCTTCTGTCAGTCATGCATGTACGGGGTGTAATATTTGTGCCATTGATTGCCCCTGGAAAGCTATTGTCATGATCTATCCGGATGGTTCACAAAGAGGGCCTGCTGAATATGAACGACAGTTAAAAAAGCTTCGCGGATACCTGTAAACAGTTTTGAACAAAAAAATGTGATGGAATCATGAAAAACCTGACTGAGAAGGTTAAAAAAAATCCGATCTGGAAATCCATATTCAGAAGAGATTATCGCAACAACGTAAGAGACAGGGCGCTTGCAATTTTCGGTAATGTGTTTCTTCATCTTCACCCTGTTCAGGTACGGGAAAGTGCCGTGAAGCTGAGATTCACATGGGGTATGGGCGGGATTACATTCTTCTCGTTTATTCTTCTCGTTATCACCGGTGTAGTGCTGATGTTTTATTATCATCCGTCGATCGAACAGGCCTATTCAGATATCAAAGACCTTGAATTCCAGGTGCCCTATGGTGTTATTCTCAGGAATATGCATCGCTGGGCTGCGCATTTCATGGTGATTGTCGTGATGATTCATATGTTCCGGGTTTTCATGACAGGATCCTACAAAGCTCCACGCCAGTTCAACTGGGGTATCGGTGTTATCCTGCTTGTGCTGACCTTTCTGTTGAGTTTTACCGGTTACCTTACGCCGTGGGATCAGCTCGGGTTCTGGGCAATTACGGTAGGTACCAATATGGGAGCGGCAACACCTCTTCTCGGTTATCAGGGCCCGTTCAGCGAATATTTGCATATAACACCCTATAATGATATTCGTTTTGCGCTTCTTGGCGGTGCGCAGGTTGGAGCCAATGCACTGCTCCGGTCGTACATCTGGCATTGTGTAGCCATACCTCTTATTTCGATCATTTTAATGTTTGTTCATTTCTGGCGAGTCAGAAAAGACGGTGGAATTTCAAGACCTCAAAAATAACAGAACGAGCATAGTCCATTATGAATCCATTTATTGAAATTATCACCCAGCCGGATAATATCGCCATTGTGATCATGATCATCATGGTGACCTTTTTCATGGGCTGGGCTTTTTTGCAGGCTTACCAGAACGACAAGCTCAAGGCTGCCGGGTTGCCCGTTGAGGGTGAAAATGATCGGGATGTCGATACGTTTAAACCCCTTGTACGTATTGAACTGATCATTACCCTGGCGGTCATGGTTGGCCTTACCATCTGGTCGATTGCTGTTAATGCGCCTCTGGAGGAGATTGCCAACCCGACCATAACGCCGAATCCTGCAAAGGCTCCATGGTACTTTCTCGGCTTGCAGGAGCTTCTTGTCTATTTTGATCCCTGGCTTGCCGGTGTTGTGCTGCCTACGCTTATTGTCGTGGGTCTGATTGCGATTCCCTATATCGATATTAATCCGAAAGGGAACGGATATTATACGTTTGAAGAGAGAAAGTATGCCATTCTGATTTTTTCGTTCGGATTTTTTATTCTCTGGTTGCTTTTGATTGTGATCGGGGTGTTCTTCAGGGGTCCGGGATGGCTCTGGTATTGGCCATGGCAGGAGTGGGACCACCAGAGGGTTGTTTTTGAGCCGACGAGAGATCTGACAAGTCTTGTCGGGATTGATTCCCGCTCACTTGCCGGATTTATTATCGGCGCTCTGGTTGTTGGCGGTTACTTTGTTGCCGGAATGGCAGCTCCTTACCGGTACTGGAAAAAGAATAATCCCGAACTCCTTGCACAGTTGGGGATGGTCAGGTATGTCACCATCATGTTTTTGTTCATCTCCATGATGTCGATTCCGATAAAAATGATTTTAAGGCTGGTTTTTTTAATCAAGTATGTCTGGATAACCCCATGGTTTAATGTGTGAACGGTTGTTTGATTGCTTCCAGATAAATGGTAACAGGTCAATTCAATAAGCCCAAAAAAACTGTCGAAAATGGCTAATGAGAATAAAAAAGAATCGTCGTACAGAGTTTATCTCTTTGTGTTTTTCAGTGTAACATTGTTAGCCCTTGCTGCATGGGTTATTTGGGACGACGAAATTGGCCTGAGGCCATGGAAACACTACCAGCAGGAGTACAAAGTGCTGAAGCGCGATCAGCTTGAAAAAGAGTACAGGAAGGCAGTGCATGATTTCCAGACTACGGACGGGAAAAAACTTGCCGAACTTGAACGCAGGCTTAAACAGTCTGAAGCGGTTTTTCAGAGCAAAGGTGTTCAGGAGAAGTATTCGGGCCTGAAAAATCAGTCATCAGCTCTTCATGCAAAAGTTGTGCAGAACCAGAAGGAGCTTCAGATGGTCCGGGGACAGTTTCTTGAAGCTGAATATTATTTTACCAAAAATCAGAAGCCTGCTGACAAAAAGAAGATGGATGAGCTTCAGCGCAGGATTGACGCCATTACGCAGAAAGGTGCCGTACTGCTTTCAGCCGAGGAGCAACTCAACCGTTCATTGTTTGCCCTGACAGCAGATATCGCAGGAATCCGGGCTGAAATAGAGGGTATCAGAAAAGGTCTTGAAGATAAAAAAGAGAAGATTGCCAATAATGACAAAATTCCTGTGGAGATCAAGCAGGTTCACATTCAGGATGTTGATAAAGCGGATCGATGTGAGTCATGTCATATCGGTATTGAAAGTAAAACCCAGGTTTCCGCAAAGCAGCCTTTTACCAAGCATCCGCTGAGCTTTGTCTATCTCGATCATCATCAGAAGGATAAATTCGGCTGTACGTTCTGTCACAGGGGTCAGGGGCGTGCGACAACCTCGACGGAAAAGGCGCACGGAAAGGAAAAACACTGGCCCGAGCCACTGCTGGAAGGGGATATGACCCAGACCTCATGCCTTAACTGTCATGGTGATATCAAAGGGCTTCGGGGTGCAGAACAACTTGCCAACAGCACGGAGTTGATCAGAAAGTACGGCTGTTACAGTTGTCATAAAATCCCCGGCTATGAAAGTATTGGTGATGTTGGTCCGGTATTGACGGAAGTCGGCACCAAGGTCAATTACTCATGGGCAGTCAACTGGCTTCTTGATCCCAAGAGCTACTTTTCGACGGCCAGAATGCCCAAGTTTTTCTTTAAACAGGATCAGGCTGAAGCAATTGCCGACTATCTGTTCAGTATGACGGGAACGACACGACATGATGTGGATTACGCAGGTACAGAGCCTGATGCGAAGCTGGTTGAACAGGGCAAAACACTCTGGAGTCAGTCGCGATGCAATCTTTGTCATTCAACAGGTGGAAGGGGTGGCAATCATATCAAGGTCTATGCGCCTGATTTAAGCAAAGTTGGAAGCAAGGTAAACAAAGAGTGGCTGTTCAAATGGATCAAGGATCCGAATCAATATTTCCCTGGAACCAAAATGCCCAGATTCCGCTTTACCGATGAGGAGATCAAGTCTCTTGTCGAATATATCGTCAGTGAGTATCAGGACGATGAAGCTGAGATGAAATATGTTACGCCGGTTACCATTGAAGCAAAATCCATTAAAAAAGGCAAAGACCTGATTCAGCAATATGGATGTTATGGTTGTCACAAGCTGAAGGGAATGGAGGAGATGGTTCAGGTTGCCCCCTCTCTGCGCAAACAGGGAGTGACTTTCCTCAGACGTAACGAGATGACGGAAAAAATCGGCACAGAACTCTCATCGATTGGCAGCAAACCAGTTGAGTTGCTCGATTTTGGAAGACTGAAAAAATCAATTCCGAATGATCGCCTGAGCTATATCAAGCAGAAGCTGAAAGATCCGAGAGGGTTCCGTCTTGGGTTACGAATGCCTGATTTCAGATTGGCCAAATCGGAGAT
>JAAXUM010000371.1 GCA_013336025.1 Chlorobiaceae bacterium | reverse complement strand
CGCCTTTTCATGCATGAGCCGACATATTGTTCAGCGAAGTTCTCCCTTACGCTTCACCAAAAAGACGGCTGTATTCTTCTTCGGTTCCTGTATCGGCCACAGTAACGGTAATCTTTGCGGGAATGCTCTTGTAGAGCGTCCTGAAATTTTTCACACAGGATGGCGAGGCGAAATAGATCTCGTCAATGAATTCAAGATCGATGCTTTCCGCATGCTCCTGCATTTCGTGCATATAGACGCAAAGCGTAGTTACCCTGTTACGAAGCGCTGTCAGCCCATGCACCAGATACTCATCGACAAGATTTGATCCAGGAATGAGAATATGCCCGTCGGTCATGCCGTTTTCCCTGAACATCGTGACGATATCGGCGCAGCCGTCGGGTTCAAGAGACAAATCGGGGATCACTCCGTGCTTCTGCAGCTCAAGGGTTGCTGCTTTTCCTGTTGCGCAGATGGTCACCGATGCAAGATGACGAACATCCCTGCCGGACTCGAATAGAGCAGCCAGGAAATATTTCACCGAGAATTTGCTGGTAAAGAGCACAGTGCTGTACGGGCTTAAATCGTCAAAACACGCTTTCACTCTCTCCCTGTCGGCACCCTCTATCTGCCTGCAGGGAAAATGCACGAGGATATGATCCATGGAGTTGTAACGCCTGGCATCCCCTCCGGTGATCAGCACCTTCTTTTTTGCCGAAAACCAGTTCTGCTCGATAAACTGGTTGATATTATCGCCGATAATCAGGAGGGCGGGCGAGTAAACCGCTTTTTCACGACGCCGTAACTCGCCCAGCGTTCCGGTAAAAATTTTCTGATTGTACCTGGTTGCGTTCTGGACAATGGCAACTTTCGTATTCTCGCTTCGTCCCTTGCTGACAACGGCATCAAGAACATCGTGAACGGTTGAGGCCACCATATAGTATACCAGCGTGTCTGCGTCAGGAACCTGAATCTTGTTGACCGGATGTCCCGTACAGAACGCTACCGATGAGGATATTTTTCTCATGGTCAGCGGTATTTCGGTATAGGCGCTGGCACCGTATGCGGCCGTAATGCCGGGAATGATTTCATACCGTATGCCGTTTTTTCTGAGCACCTCTATCTCTTCACCCCCTCGCCCGAAAACAAAAGGATCACCGCCTTTGAGCCTTGCCACCTTTTTGCCGAGCAGTGCGTGGCGGACAATTTCGCTGTTGATCTCGTCCTGCTCGAAATGATGGCTGTCTTTACGTTTTCCTGTATAGATTTTAATGCCTTGAAACTGATCAACCAGTTCGCCCGACACCAGATCGTCAAAGAGCAGCACGTCAGCCTCCTGGAGCGCTCGTTCAGCCTTTATGGTCAGCAGTTCCGGATCGCCCGGCCCGGCACCGATGATGTAGACATACCCTTTTTCAGAAACGTCATGGCTCTCATTCCGGATATGGTCACTCTTTGTCATGAATAAATTCCTCTTTCGTTAATACAATACCGCCTTATCAACCCTCTTGAAGCATGGCTTTTATTCTGTTGCGCCACTCAACCGATTTTTTTGCGTTCTGTCCGTTGGACGATATGGCAACCGTCATCTCGTCAAGCTTAAACACGGCCGGAGAGATAAAATCCGATAACTCGCTGTTATCGGCCACATTCACCAGCACCCTCAGCTCTCCGGCATCTTTTTTGATTCTCCGGTTCACCTCAAGATCATTCGTGCAGGCATAGACAAGAAAATAACCCTCAAGATCGCTTTTCTCATACACCTTGCGTATCTCACAAAATCCCTTTGCCATCAGCTCATCGTCAATGCGGGGTGAGAGTATGGTAATGTTTCTTGTGTACTGCTCAACCGTCTGCACCTTGTGCATGGCGATTGAACCGCCTCCGACAAAAAGAATTTTCTTGTCATCGATCCTGATGTTAACCGGCAGAAATACCTTCATAATCTTCATGTTGCATTGATAGCCCGACACTGAACGAACAGGAATTGTGAACAGCAATCGGCGACTGATAAATTCCCTCGACCGTTTTTTTCATAAACAGCACCGGCCCCTGTGAACCCGGATGGTCAATATCGCTCTCTTCAAACAAAAAATAAAAAGCCCGCATCACTATTGCGAGCTTTCAGAGAAAGGGTAACCCGGCTTCGTTTCCGAAAAAAACCATAAGGCAGGTTCCGACGAAAGGCGGTGTTTAATCCGTTGTTTT
>JAAXUM010000007.1 GCA_013336025.1 Chlorobiaceae bacterium | reverse complement strand
CTGAACAGAACCGGGACAAAAAGAATGATAAACAGAAGCAGTGAAAACTGAAGAACCGGATTCTTGAGCGGCAGGGCTATTTCAAACAGTCCGGTTAACAGCATCTCAATCTGGGATTCAAGCGGTTTTCGATAGCGGCATGTCCTCTTCAAGGCTATAACCTGCCATGGCCAATTTCAGGAAGAACCATTATCGGTTCATTGCGTTGCATACTCTAATCTGTTGCTAAATATGCATATCTTTTGGTTTATGACAAACAGTCACGCGTCAACTGTACTATTTACGCATCAACCGAACCCCATATGCCGATGCACTGGCTCTATCTTATCATCGCCATTATCCTCGAAGTTTCCGGCACCACCTGCATGAAACTTTCGGAAGGTTTCACCAGAATTGTGCCAACACTTTTTATCTTTATTTTTTATGCGTTGAGTTTTACCTTTGTGTCACTGACCCTGAAGGTACTGCCGTTGGGATTGACCTATGCCGTCTGGTCGGCTATCGGTACTGCCGCCATAACGATAATTGGCATTTTCTGGTTCGGCGAAGGGATCAATACCGTTAAAACAATTTCCCTGCTTTTTATTATTATCGGTGTGGCCGGGCTGCATTTCAGTCAGGAACACCTCCAATGACCTATGAATAATCAGGAACTTCTGTACAAAAAAATTGTTGTCAAAGTCGGAACCAATGTCATCACTGACAAAAATGGCGACCTTGATCTTGACATTCTCAAGCAGCTCACCTCCCAGATCGCTCTGTTGCAGAAGGAGGGGGTGCAGATTATTCTGGTCTCGTCCGGTGCAGTGGGTGCAGGACGCTCCATTGTGAAGCTGCCGGAAACCCTTTCGCCGGTTGCAACCCGTCAGGTTCTTGCCGCTACCGGCCAGATAAAGCTGATCCACACCTACAATACGCTGTTTCTTGAACAGGGACTCGTCAGCGCACAGATTCTTGTAACGAAGAGTGATTTCAGAGATCGACAGCACTACCTGAACATGCGTACCTGTTTCACCTCTCTGCTGCAGCAGCATATCGTTCCTGTTGTCAATGAAAACGATGCCGTTTCGGTTACTGAACTGATGTTTACCGATAATGATGAACTCTCGGGCCTCATTGCGTCGATGATGCATGTTGACGGATATATCATTCTGTCACACGTTGACGGACTTTTTGACCTGAAAAACGGCACAGGCGAGCTTATCACGGAAATAGATCCTGCAACGAAACACTTCAACCAGCACATTATTCCCGGAAAATCAGAGTTCGGACGTGGAGGTATGCTGACAAAATGCCACATAGCACACAAGCTTTCACGGCTTGGCGTCACCGTTCACATTGCCAATGGTAAAACTCCCGGCATTCTGCATTCACTCCTTCGCGGAGAAAAGGCCGGCACGAAATTTCTTGCCAGAAAAAAGCCTGTCCTGGGCCCTAAACTCTGGGTTGCACACAGCGAAGGCCTTGAAAAAGGTGCAGTAATCATCAACGAAGGTGCAGAAAAAGTACTCTCCGACTCTGACCGGGCAAACAGTCTCTTGCCGGTAGGCATCAATTCGGTTCAGGGAACATTTAAAAAAGGGGATATTATAAAAATCCTCGGTATGAACGGAAAGGTAATCGGCTATGGAATGGCGCAATACGGTTCCGAAAAAACCCGGCTTCTGATGGGAAAACAGGATCAGAAACCGCTGATTCACTATGATTATCTCTATATAACCACCTGAACACCGTTCGACATGAAGGAAACGATAATAACACAGCTCTCCGCCGTCCAGCAGGCAAGCCGGGAGATCATCACCCTCTCCGACCAGACCATCAACAGCCTGCTGCTCTCCCTTGCCGACAGCATACCCGCGCACCGGGATTCCATTCTCCAGGCAAACCGGAAAGATATCGAACGGATGGATCCTGCAGACCCCATGATTGACAGGCTGCTGCTCAACGCATCACGACTTGATGCCATTGCTGCCGACATCCGCAATGTCGCATCACTTCCATCTCCTCTTGATGCTGTGCTTGAAGAGCGGGTTCTGCCGAACGGCATCAACCTTAAAAAGGTCACCGTTCCGATAGGTGTTATCGGCATCATCTACGAAGCAAGACCAAACGTCACCTTCGACGTCTTCGCGCTCTGTCTGAAATCGGGCAATGCAACCGTCCTGAAAGGCGGAAGTGATGCCATGTACTCCAATATTGCCATTGTTGAACTCATCCACTCGGTTCTGAAAGAGCACGGCATCAATCCCGATACCATTTACCTGCTCCCGGCAGAACGGGAAGCTGCCGCCGTCATGCTCAACGCTGTCGGCTATATAGACATGATTATTCCACGCGGAAGCCAGAAGCTGATCGACTTTGTCCGCAACAATGCAAAGGTTCCGGTGATAGAAACCGGAGCGGGAATTGTACATACCTATTTCGACAAAAGCGGCGAACTCGAACTCGGCACAAGGATTATCTTCAATGCCAAAACCCGACGTCCGAGCGTCTGCAACGCGCTTGACACACTGGTGATACACCGCGATCGCCTCAGTGATCTCCCCGCTCTGGTGAAACCGCTTCTGGAAAAACAGGTCGTTCTCTTTGCCGATGAAGCATCATTCAGCGCTTTGCAGGGCTTCTATACCGACGCTCTGCTCCATCAGGCTGAACCTGAACATTTCGGAACCGAATTCCTTTCACTGAAAATGTCGGTAAAAACCGTCAGTTCGATTGATGAAGCGCTTGAGCATATCGCCCGCTACAGCTCACGCCACAGCGAAGCGATCATCGCAACCGACCCGGAAACAACGGCAACCTTCCTGAAACGAGTTGATGCCGCCGTGGTCTATGCCAACACATCAACAGCGTTCACCGACGGCGCACAGTTCGGACTTGGCGCAGAAATCGGCATCAGTACCCAGAAGCTCCACGCAAGAGGCCCGATGGCTCTTAAAGAGCTTACCACCTATAAATGGATTCTTGAAGGAAACGGACAAACAAGGCCGGCATAATGATACTTGAGGTAAAAAAAATCTGTAAATCTTACGCACTCCCGTCCAGAGACTCCATTCCGATTCTCAGGGGAATTGATCTTGTTGTCGGTGAAGGTGAACTGGTCACGGTAATCGGTGCATCGGGAAGCGGAAAAACAACTCTTCTGAACCTGCTCGGTACTCTCGATACCCCTGACAGCGGTGAGATTTTCTTTGACGGCACCACACTCTTCAGCCAGGGAAAGTACACTCTTTCGAAAAAAGAGCTGGCACGGTTCAGAAACAGCAGAATAGGCTTTGTCTTTCAGTTTCACCATCTGCTCTCCGACTTCAGTGCTCTCGAAAATGTAGCTATGCCTGCGTTTATCTCTACTGGCAAACTTCCTCCGGCAAAAAAACGTGCCGAGGAGCTGCTCGTCGGACTTGGGCTTAAAGATCGCCTCCATCACCTCCCGTCAGAACTGTCGGGAGGCGAACAACAGCGGGTAGCCATTGCGCGGGCGCTCATGAACAGCCCGAAACTGGTGCTTGCCGACGAACCAAGCGGCAACCTCGACAGCAAAAACAGTCGGATGCTCTATGAACTGATGGCGAATCTTGGCAAAGAACGAAAAACATCATTTGTGATTGTCACCCATAACGAGGAATACGCCGCGCTTGCCGATCGTTGCCTCCACATGCAGGACGGCATGCTGAATGCCTGCGAAAAGTGACACTTTACCCTGATCCAACGCAGGATAACCTTCAACCTGAACCATGAACGACAACAACACGCGCCATAACATCGGGCCGGTCACGCTGGCGCCATCCGTTCTGCCCCGACATGGTTGGACGTTTCTTTATTCCGCTTTTTTTTCAATAGGTCTTGTTACCTTCGTTTCGATAGGCCAGGCCTATATTCTCAATGAAAATCTTCATATACCGGTTTCAAGACAGGGTACCGTCAGCGGTAATCTGGTATTCTGGACCGAAATCGTCACCCTCCTCTTTTTTGTTCCTGCCGGTGTTCTGATGGATCGTATCGGAAGAAAGCCGATATTCGTTTCAGGTTTTCTGCTGCTTGCCCTGGCTTACGGGTTGTACCCGTTTGCCTCTGATATCGGCGAACTGACCGCTTATCGAATGATCTATGCGCTTGGCATTGTCGCTGTAACCGGAGCTCTTGCAACCGTAATGGTTGATTACCCTGCCGAACGTTCAAGAGGAACGCTCATTGCCATCACCGGCTTTCTCAATGGCCTTGGTATCGTGCTGCTTAACCAGTTTTTCGGAGGCATGCCGGAGTTCTTTATTGCAAAAGGGTTCAGCGGATGGACGGCCGGACTTTACACCCACCTCTCCATTGCAGGAACGGCTCTCGTCACTGCGGTGGTTCTTGCTGCAGGTCTCAAGGGGGGAACTCCCTCGCGCAAAGAGGAAAAACTGCCCTTGAAAACGCTGTTGACCAGCGGAATCAGATCTGCAAAAAACCCGAGAATTCTTCTTTCATATGCTGCGGCCTTTGTGGCAAGAGGAGACCAGTCCATTATCGGAACCTTTCTTCCGCTCTGGGGCACAACCGCCGGTATTGCCATGGGAATGGAACCTGCCGAGGCGGTAAAAAAAGGCACGCTTATTTTTATTATTTCTCAGGCTTCAGCCCTGCTGTGGGCTCCGGTTATCGGGCCGCTTATTGACCGATGGAACAGGGTAACCGCTCTTATCGTCTGTATGACCCTGGCAAGCATCGGTTACCTTTCACTTTTTCTGATAGAGAATCCTCACGACCCGTTTTCCGTCATTTTTTTCGTGCTGCTCGGAATCGGACAGATCAGCGCATTCCTCGGCTCACAGTCGCTGATCGGACAGGAAGCGCCGAAAGCCGCGCGCGGCTCCGTTATCGGCATGTTCAACATCAGTGGAGCCATAGGAATTCTTGTCATCACCACGGCAGGAGGGAGACTGTTTGACAGTATGAGTCCCAAAGCACCGTTTCTGATCGTAGGTATCGTCAATGCTCTTGTCGTGCTTGCCGGGATCTATGTCCGTATAAAAGCGCCCGGCAAAAGTGTTGCAGGTGAAGCGTGAACCAGCTCCGACCAGGTTACCTCCTGCTTCGTCTGATCACTTCAGCAATCCTCCCGATCTCCTCATCCTGAAGATAGGGGTGCATCGGCAGAGAGAATATCCTTCTGCTTAATTCTTCTGAAACAGGAAAATCTCCTTCCCGGTAGCCGAGTGAAGCGTAAGCCTTTTGCAGGTGAAGCGGGATCTTGTAGTAGATAACCGAAGGAATACCTTCTGCCTGCAGTGCCTGCATCATGATCTGACGCTCTTCTGATGAGTCGGCAAGCACAGAGTATTGCGCCCATGCCGAGCAGTAGCCTTCAGGAACTGACGGAACGCGGAGAACATCCTGAAGTTTTTCACTGTAGGATCGGGCGACCCGCTGGCGTTCTTCAAGTTCGTCATCAAAAATGGTGAGTTTTTCAAGCAGGACGGCTGCCTGCATGGTATCAAGCCTGCCGTTAATACCGATCCGGTCATTGCTGTACTTGTCCTTTCCGCTGCCATGAACTCTTACCGAACGAAGCAGGCCGTCGAGCTCCCCGTCATCAGTAAATACCGCTCCCCCGTCGCCATAACAACCGAGTGGCTTGGCGGGAAAAAACGAGGTGGCGCCACAGAGGCCGAAACTGCCTGCGCGCTTCCCCCTGAAGCTCCCTCCGAAACTCTGTGCGGCATCTTCAAGCATCCACAGGTCGAAAGTGTCTGCAACCGCCTCAAGACGACTGTAGTCGGCAGGAAGACCGAAAATATCGACCGGAATAATGGCCTTTGGACGCAATCCGTGCTCACGAGCCTCTTCTACGGCATGCTCGACAAGCGCAGGATCGATGTTGAATGTATCAGGAGAGACGTCAACAAAAACAGGAACCGCTCCTGCAAGAGAGATGACCTCTGCTGTTGCAACAAAAGTAAAGGGTGAAGTCAATACAGCATCTCCCCGTCCGATACCTTTTGCAAGAAGCGGCATCAGGAGCGCATCGGTTCCGGATGAACAGGAGACACAGTGTTTGACTCCGACGTAATCGGCAAGACGTGATTCGAGTTCCGTAACTTCTGGTCCCATGATGTATTGACCATGATCGATAATCGTTTCAAGACGTTGAAGCAGGTTTTTCCGGATCCGGTCTTTCTGGGTAAGCAGATCAATAAATTGCATGAGTATTGTAATTATAGATGACTGAGTCCCGGGCAGAAAAAGCGCCATGCTTAAAATCAGTTTGGGCTTTGGCTGAAAACCGGAACAGCAGTTAACAAGTTCAGATGTTCCTGAAGATACTGATTGACGGCATCTTTTTTATGAAGTTTGCAACCTTTTTACATAACCGGGACATTTTGCGGAGAAGGAATAAATACGCACGGTTACAGCACAGCGATCGTCTTTGAAAGTTGCGTTCAAGCTGCTTTTTATGTATCTACAGATTACAATACAAAAACAGAATTATCCAATGAGCTCCATCTATTTTCTTGGAATCGGCGGGACAGCAATGGCTTCAGTTGCCGTTGCCCTGTCGCATTCGGGACATGCCGTCAGTGGTTCCGACACTCAGCTCTATCCTCCGATGAGCAATTATCTTGACACCCACAACATCCGATACTTCAGCGGTTTTTCGGAGGAGAACATTCAGAAGGCCTCCGCTGACATTGTGGTTGTGGGTAACGCCATCAGCCGTGGAAACATCGAACTTGAATATGCGCTCAACAACCGCATGGAACTTGTCTCCATGCCCGACCTGGTGCGCAGGGAACTGATCGCAAAAAACACCTCCCTTGTTGTAACCGGAACTCACGGAAAAACAACAACAACATCACTTCTTGCCTGGCTGCTTGAACATGGCGGTCTGAAGCCGGGATTTCTTGTTGGCGGAATACCTGAAAACTTTCCGGTGGCATGCCGGGCGTCAGGACGAAATGAAGATGGTTATTTTGTCTCTGAAGGAGACGAATACGATACAGCGTTTTTCGACAAACGAAGCAAGTTTCTTCTCTACAGGCCGGACGTCGTTATTATTAACAATATCGAGTTTGATCATGCCGATATTTTCAATTCCCTTGACGACATCAAACGAAGTTTCCGACTGCTGGTCAACATCATTCCCGGCAGCGGGCTGCTGCTGGTGAACGGTGATGCTCCGGATGCTCTTGACGTTGCATCACATGCATTCTGCCGGGTAGAGCGATTCGGACTGAACGGCAACAGTGAATGGAGTGCCCGAAACATATCTCTTGAAAACCATCTCACCGGTTTTGACCTCTATTACAAGGGAAACCTTCAGGGAACCTGTCATGTTCCGCTTTTCGGATCCCATAATATTATGAACACGATTGCCGCCGTTGCTGCAGCAGTCCACTCAGGTCTCTCTTTCGACAACATTGCCGGAGCGCTGCCGCTCTTCAAACGTCCGAAACGCCGCATGGAAATCACCGATGACAGTGCGAGCCGGATTACCCTGATCGAGGATTTCGCACACCATCCCACCGCTGTAAAGGCAACACTTGAGGCTATTGCAAATCTCTACCCTGAACGCCGGATCATCGCCTGCTTTGAACCGAGATCAAACACGACAACACGAAATATCTTCCAGAATGAGCTGGCAGCCTGTTTCGACCCGGCATCCATTGTCATCATGGGTAAGGTCCACCGCCCTGAACGATACCGGCCCGAAGAGCGGCTTGACACAGAAAGACTAAAAAATGAGCTGAAAAACAAGGGAAAAACCGTTTTTCTTGCAGGTGAAAATCCTTCACTCTACCCTCAGGACATTGTAGGATTCATAACAACGCAATGGCAACCGGGGGATGTTGTTGTACTCCTGAGTAACGGGAGTTTCAACAACCTGAAACAACGGTTATTCGATAGTTTAAAAAAATAATGCTCACGATTATGATTTAGTTAGTTTATCTTCCAAAATGTTTACGGACATAAAACCGGTTACACTGATGAATAATTATGCACAGTTAACCATAACCACAACTATTGAAACGTTATTATGGCTAAAGTGAAAGTCGGCATTAATGGATTTGGCCGAATCGGACGTCTGGTGCTTCGCCAGGCAATGAACAACCCGAATTTCGAAATTGTTGCTATCAACGACCTGTGCGACACCAAAACCCTCGCACATCTGCTCAAGTATGACTCAACACACAAGAAATTTAACGGTGAAGTCCGTGTCGAAGGTGAAAACCTTGTCATCAACGGCCAGACCGTTACCATTACAGCACAGCGCGACCCTCTCCAGCTTCCATGGAAGGAACTCGGATGTGACCTGGTTGTTGAGTCAACAGGTATTTTCACATCGAGAGAGGCAGCTTCAAAGCATATCACTGCCGGAGCAAAAAAGGTTATCATTTCCGCTCCAGCAAAAGACAAAATTGATGCAACCATTGTGATGGGCGTCAATGACAACATCATTACCGGAAATGAAGAGATCATTTCCAATGCAAGCTGCACAACCAACTGTCTGGCTCCGATGGTAAAAGTTCTGCAGGACAGCTTTGGTATCGTCCAGGGATTCATGACCACGGTGCACGCCTATACCAATGATCAGAACATTCTCGATTTACCGCACAAGGATCTTCGCCGTGCACGCTCTGCAGCACTTTCCATCATTCCGACAAGTACCGGCGCAGCAAAGGCGATCGGTGAGGTGATTCCGGAACTTGCCGGAATACTTGACGGGTTTGCCATGAGAGTACCGGTGCCTGACGGTTCCGTCACAGATCTTACCGTCATCCTGAACCGTGAGACTTCAAAAGCAGAGGTCAATGCCGCAATTAAAGCTGCCGCTGAAGGCCCGATGAAAGGGTATCTCGAATACTGTGAAGACCCTATTGTTTCACAGGACATCGTCGGCAATGCTCACTCCTGCATTTTCGACTCGCTGTTGACCATGAGTGCAGGAAAAATGGTTAAAGTTGTCGGCTGGTATGACAATGAACTCGGCTATGCCACAAGGGTCACCGACCTTCTCAATATCTATTCGAAGTTCGTCTGATCATTCGTACCGTTTTTTTATAACAAGAGGGCTCCGCAAGGCGCCCTCTTGTTATTTATACCGAGCAGGCCGGTGAAGTTTGCCGGACAAGTCCGGACCAGCGACGGGATCATGGCGCGCAATAAATTAATCGGGACGCCCTTCATTAGCGTTTTTTGCTGCAAAGTGTTATACTTACAGACAGTATTAATCACTTGCAGCAATGCTGCAACAACTCAATCTAACCTATGACGAATTCTACCGTTCAGCCGATGAGAGCTATCATTCTCTATGACAGCCGGACATCGGGAGGTTCAACCGACAGGCTTATTGATGCAATCGGCAATGAACTTGCTGAAACCGGAGCTTATGTTGAAAAAGCCAAATGCAAGGCTACTGGAGATTACAGTTTCCTGCAGGATTTTGATGTTGTGATTATGGGTGCGCCGGTTTATTACCTGCTTGTCTCATCGCAACTGCTTGGCGCGTTGATACAGAGCAACCTGAAAAAATATCTGAAAAGAAAAAAAATCGCACTCTTTCTGACCTGCGGCAGTCCTGAAACAATGGCTACCCTGCTCTATCTTCCACAACTCAAAATACATCTGGTACAAAACAAGATTCTTGCTGAAAAGATCTTCTCCCCACAGGATGTTTCATCACCGGATGTGATAGAGTCATTTGTTGATGAGCTTGACGAGGCTTATAAAAAGGATCGGAAACACCGTAATGCATCCATCTCATGGAACGATGAAGCACTTGAACTGCTTGACCAGATCCCTTCGTTTTTCCGCAGCCGTATCAAAACAGCTACAGAAGAGTATGCCGAAGAGATGGGCTATACAACAATCACGATTGCCATACTCGAAGAGGCAAAAGCTGACACAGGAGGCATCTGATTTTTTCGAACAATCAACAGAAAAACCGGCTTTTCGCCGGTTTTTCTGTTGTATTGTAAAGACCTTCCCGACCTGCCCGTCAACTGAAAATGTCGCGGGCTTTCTCAAAAAAACTCTTTTCTTCCCTGTCGTTCTGATCCGCTGGTGAAATAGCTGATGAGTTTTTCAACTCTTTAAGCAACTCCCTGTCATGGCTCGACACCTCTTTCGGTACAAACACATTGACTCTGACATACTGATCACCCCGCCCTGAACCCCTGAGGTGGCCTATTCCGTGACCGGAAATCCGCAGCATCGTTTCCGGCTGCGTCGAGGGTGGAATGGTCAGCTTGACCGAGCCGTCAAGTGTTGGAACGTCAACCTTCGTACCAAGCACAAGATCGGGAAAACCGAGAGCAAGATGATAAATAACATCATCACCGTTTCGCTGGAATTTCTCATGAGGTTTTTCCTCTATCACAACAATAAGATCACCGTTGGCACCACCTCTTGGACCCGCATTACCCTGACCACGCAGAGTAAGGTAGTTACTGTCCTGCACTCCTGCAGGAACAGTAACCTTGACGGTAACCTCTCCCTGCTTGATCCCTTCGCCGTAACAGGAGACACATCGATCTTTTACCACCCTGCCTTCTCCACCGCAAGTGGGACATGCCGCAATGTTCACAAACTGGCCGAACATCGTCTTGGCAGCCTGCCGCACCTCTCCCGATCCCTGACAGGTTGAACAGGTTTCTGTTGCCCCGGATTTGGAACCGGTGCCGTTACAGACTGTACAGGCTATCTGTTTTTTGATTTTCAATGTTTTTTCAACACCATGCGCTATTTCTTCAAGAGTCAGCTTGAGTCTGATCTTCAGATCCGTACCGTGAATGCCTGACGAAGCGCGTCCGCGACGACCTCCCGTCCCGGCACCGCCGAACACATCTTCGAAGCCTCCCCGCTGCTTTCCTCCCCCGAACATATCGTTGAAAGCACTGAAAATATCGCTGAAATCACCGGTACCGGCACCATACTGGCCTCCTCCTGATGCTGCTGACGAGCCGACACCGGCATGGCCGAACTGATCATAACGGCGACGTTTGTCATCATTACTGAGCACTTCGTAAGCCTCATTGACCTCCTTGAAATGCTCTTCAGCATCCTTGTTGTCCGGATTTTTATCCGGATGATACTGCATCGCCAGCTTTCTGTACGCTTTTTTTATCTCATCCTTGGTCGCTGAACGACTCAGGCCCAGCACCTCATAGTAATCTTTTTTCATAGTGACATCACAAGAATTGCTCTTGACATTACGTTTCGCTCCAACAACAAACCCCTTCCGGAATTTCTCTGAGGGAACCTTTACTTATTTTGCTACAATGACTTTTGCGTGCCTGATAACCTTATCACCAAGCAGATACCCGGTCTGATACTCATCAACAATCGTATCCGGCTCAGCCTCCGGGTGCTCTATGAGAGAAATAGCCTCATGGAACATGACATCAAGTTTTTTTCCCATCGACTCAATCTCTTTTACCCCTTTTTCAGCAAGCCACAGATCGAGATTGCGTTTTAAAAGTTCCACGCCCTCTCTATAGGGCTTTGCCTCCGGACTCTGTTCATCGACAGCAGGCAGATGCTGCAACACCCGTTTAACATCGTCAAGCATCGGAAGAAACTCCCTGATCAGGTTTTCAAGCACTCTTGAGCCGGCCATAATGGATTCCCGCTCCTTCTGCTTGCGGAAATTCTCAAACTCGGCGGCTCTGCGCAGCAGTTCATCACGATATTTATCGAGCTGCAGTTTCTGACTGCTCACCTCTGCTTCAAGTTCAGCTATTCTGGCTGTTTGAAAATCCATTCCCTGTGACGGTTCCCGATCTCCTTCAGAAGAAGATGGAACTGCTGTTTCCGGTTCACCTTCTCCGGAAAAAGAAAAAACAGGATTGGAAGGTTTTTCTTTATCAATAGATCCTTTTTTCATCATGGTAACTATGAACTGTTTAGTTGACTTCAGACAGTGTTGCCGACAGACAGTCAGCCATGTAGTTGAGCACACTGACGGCATGACCGTAATCCATTCTTGTAGGGCCGAGAATTCCAAGCTTTCCCATCATCCCCCCAACGTAGTATGGCGTTGAAACTATCGTAAGATCTTCAGCTTTTCTTACGCTATTCTCCTTTCCGATACTTATTGAAACATCCATCCGGGAGGGATGCAGCGTTTCAGAATAAAACCTGTTGCGCTCTACAAGTTTTGCAACACTGAATTTATCTTCAATCATGGTAATAAAATCACGAACTTTTTCCGGCTGTTTGAATTCAGGCTGATCAACAATATACTCGGCTCCTGAAATATACAGCCGCTCAATGATCGGGGTCTCGTCAAAAAGCTGACCTGCCGAACGGACAACAAGATTAATCAGCGAGGCATCAGTAATACAGTCGCTCAGACGCATCGAGATAGTCTTGCGAATTTCGGCAAGTGTCAATCCCGAAAGCCGCTGATTGAGTATATCAACAACGCCGCTGACCTCCTGACGAGAAACCGCAAGGTCCAGCTCCATAACTATGGTTTTGACGATAAGTGACTGGATCGACAAAATCACCATCATTCTCGTCGAACTTAAAAGCACCATATCGAGCTTTTCAAAAACCGCATTTGAAAGCGCAGGTGAAAGTACAACGCTTAACTGTCGTGATATACTGCCAAGAACCTTGGCTGCCGAAAGAAGCACCTCTGATGAGCTTCCCCTTCGTTCGGTAGACAATTGTCCAAAATCAGCATCAATACGCTTTTTCTCCTCATCATTGACACGCTGCACCTTCATGATAAGATCGACATAGTATCGATATCCCTTGTCTGTCGGAGTTCTTCCCGCAGAGGTGTGCGGCTGGCTTATATACCCTTCGTCTTCAAGATCGGCCATAACGTTTCGAATCGTGGCATCCGAAAGACCAAGATTGTAGTTTCTGGCTATATACCTTGAGCCAACGGGTGCAGCCGATACCACATATGCCTGAATGATAATACCCAGCACCTGCCGTTCCCTCAGGTTCAGATCACGCGATTCCATATATTAATAATAAATCCTCCTTGATTAAGCCTGCCCTCGTTTGTTTGCAGCAAGAGGCAAAACAGGGTAATGTAAAAAAAACAAACCTATCATGCACCGCCATATTAAATAATAAATAACGAGACGGGTAAAACAAGCCTGATCAATAAGCACAAGAAACGGCTCTTGAAAAACAATCGCAGGAGGTTAATAATTTCATCAACCGATCTTTCCCGAAACAACCCGATCATGCCCTGAATAGTCTTTCATCACCACAACCGATGAAAACCCGCAACGCTCCATGATCTCACCAACCTTCAACGCCGTATCGGCATGGGATTCAAAACAGAGCATTCCTCCGGATTTCAACAGGGATGGTGCGACTTCAGCCACCGCATGATAGCACTCGATCCCATCTCTTGTAGCAAGCGCAACCTTTGGCTCGTAAAGACGGACTTCCGGTTGCAGCCCCGCCCACTCATCTTCAGCAATGTAGGGTGGATTGGAAACAATAACATCAAAAGGATCATTCTGCCCGCTTTCCGCTGAAAGAGAGAACAAATCAGCATGCAGAAAACGTATCCGATCCGCAACACCATGCCTGTCGGCGTTATTTCGGGCAACACTGAGTGCTTCTGCAGAAATATCGATAGCCGTAACTCTCAGGCATGGCAGCCTGCTGGCAAGGGTAACAGCAATACAGCCGCTCCCGGTACCAATATCCAGCAGATGCTGACCAGCATCGGGTACACTCAGAGAAGGCACTCCACCCAGAAACTCAAGGGCGTGCTCAACAAGCAGTTCTGTTTCGGGGCGAGGAATCAAAACCCGCTCGTCGACAAAAAAAGATAATCCGTAAAAAAACTGTTCTCCGATTATATACTGCACAGGTCTGCCCTCAAGACGCTGACGGCAAAGTGCCCTGAACGTTTCAAGCTCACCCGGATAAACAGGCCTGTTGTGATTAAGATAGAGGCCAAGCCTGTCAAGACCGAGAACGCTGGCGAGCAGAAGCTCGGCACTGATACGTGCCTCGTCAACCTCTTTCTGCACAAAAAACGCAGTGGTGGTTTTCAACAGCTCGACAACCTGCCACTCTTTTGCCCCTCTTTCCTTTTCAGTCATTCGTTCTTCTTGATCTCTTCTCACCCGGAAAATATCAGACACCACCGGGTGCTTTGAAAAATAATTCGTTAGTTTCCCCTGATGATAACACCTGAAACAGCAGGAAACGCAAAAGATACAATAATCCCGATACTAATAACCCATTGCAAGAAAGACCATGAAAAAAGTACTGCTCCTTATGATGATCATGCTCGCCTGTACTTCTGAACCTGTATTCAGCTCTTCAAAATTCACAGGACTTATGGATATGGTGCTGACCATGCCAAACGGAACCGGCAAGGTCAGTTACTATTTCGGAACCGGTGAACAGCGAATGGACATGATCATGCAGCTGAAAAAAATTCCGGATCCGCTGAAAACCACTGTCATCACAAAAGCCTCACGTCCGGATGAAGCCATAATTGTCAATCACCAGGTTAAAAGCTACAGTTTTGTCAACCTGAGAACTGCCGCTGAAAACGCTACACTTCTTGATTTTGACAGCAATTACACGCTGCAGAAACTCGGCAAAGTGATTGTTAAAGGGTACCAGTGCGATCACATCGCTTTAACCAGCACAACTGAAAAACTTGAACTATGGGTCACCCGCGACCTTGGAGATTTCTCGACATTCAGACTTCTGCAGACCCAGAACCCCCGTCTGTCGAACACCTCGCTTTCCCGAACGCTCAAAAATGAGGCTGTCGACGGATTTCCTGTGAAAATTGTTCAGAAAAACCAGAACGGACTTTATATCATGGAACTTGTGCAAATTTCTCCAAAAAGCATTCCTTCATCAGAGTTCAGCATTCCATCCGGTTATAAGAAAGTCACGTCCAACATCAAACCATTGGGCACCAGTGAGAAAGCGCACCTTCGGGAGCTTATGGAAAAAATGAAAAAATTTGAAAAGTAGGTTGTATATTTCGAGCCCTTGAGCTTCATGAATCGCAAGAATCAATTCCTATCGTGGCAGAAAAAATAACAACCCGCAACGCAGACTACTCACAGTGGTATATCGACCTTGTCCGATCAGCAAAACTTGCCGACTATTCCGATGTACGAGGTTGCATGGTTATCCGACCGAACGGCTATGCCATCTGGGAAAAAATGCAGACCGCCCTTGACCGGATGTTCAAGGAAACCGGACATGTCAACGCATATTTCCCGCTTTTCATCCCTGAAAGCTTTATTGCAAAAGAGGCTGAACACATCGAGGGATTTGCTCCTGAATGCGCTGTTGTTACCCATGGCGGCGGCGAAGAGCTTGCTGAAAAGCTCTATGTCCGGCCAACCTCAGAAACCATTATCTGGTCATCCTATAAAAAATGGATCCAGTCTTACCGCGACCTGCCGATTCTGATCAACCAGTGGGCCAATGTGGTGCGCTGGGAAATGAGAACCAGGCTCTTTCTGCGGACGACTGAATTTCTCTGGCAGGAAGGCCACACGGCACATGCCACCCCCGAAGAATCGCAGGAAGAGGTTGTGCGCATGATCAATGTCTACAAAACCTTTGCGGAAAACTATATGGCGATGCCGGTTATCATCGGCAAAAAAACCGACAGCGAAAAATTTGCCGGTGCGGTGGATACATGGTGCATTGAAGCCATGATGCAGGATACCAAAGCCCTGCAGGCAGGAACTTCGCACAACCTCGGACAAAACTTCGCCAAAGCCTTCGATTGCCAGTTCCAGACCAAAGACGGAAAACTCGATTACGTATGGGCGACAAGCTGGGGAGTATCCACCCGCCTGATCGGTGCTCTCATCATGGCACACTCCGATGACAGGGGACTTGTGCTTCCACCGAAACTCGCAACACGTCAGGTTGTGATTATTCCGATTCTCAAGGGCGACAAAGCCGCGGTATGTGAAAAAGCGCATGCCATATCCAGAACCCTCTCGGATAACGGCATACCCTCCTTTGTTGACGACAGCGAACAGAACTCTCCCGGCTGGAAGTTTGCGGAATACGAACTTCAGGGAATTCCTCTGCGCATCGAGCTCGGGCCGAGGGACATCCAGAACGGCACCTGCATTGTTGCAAGGCGCGATACCCTTGAAAAAACAGAGCTTGCGCTTGACGACACCCTTTCGGTCACCATCAGTGAAATCCTCAATGCGATTCAGCAGAACCTCTTCGATCGTGCGCTTGAGTTCCGCAACGAACATACCTTTGAGGTAACCAGTTACAGCGAGTTCAGGGAGATGGTTGAAAAAGGCTTTGTCATCGCCCACTGGGACGGTACGGCAGAAACAGAGGCTAAAATCAAGGAAGAAACAAAAGCAACCATACGAGTGCTTCCCGAAGAACCGGACTATATCATGCGATACGCCATGCATGAAGCCGGAACCTGCATCTACTCCGGCAAACCGGCACAACAAAAAGCCGTGTTTGCAAAAGCATACTGAGATTTTGGATAAAATTGATTCCGGCAACGACCCTCAATCAGGGGAGTTGCCGGAATTACAGAACACCCGATCAGATCAGGCATCCTTGAAGAACTCTTTCAAACCTTCATCATCAG
>JAAXUM010000127.1 GCA_013336025.1 Chlorobiaceae bacterium | reverse complement strand
AGGCGAACCAGGCAGCAGAAGGGCCGCAATGTCGCCCGGACGATACCCCTTTTGAAAAAAGGTGTTGGCAATTTGTGTCGCTTTTTCTGAACACTTCCTGAAAGAAAGTGTTTTTTCTCTTGTGACGAGGAGCGGTGAATCAGTGAACCAGAGAGCGGCCTGGTTTATAATGTCCATATTGATGACGGCTTGAGGTGCATGGTTGCAACCTTGTGGCCATTCCAGTACAGTTCCTCAGGAGTGAGCGTGCCGGTTGAGCTTCCGAAAGGAAGATTCAGCAGATCATACTCAAGATAACGCCCGGTATCAAGTCCCGAGGCAGCAGGCTCCATGCTGGTGTGTGCGGCAAGCCAGGAGTAAAAACTCAGACTTATCCCGCTTTCAAATGCGGAACTCAGAACGGCAAGAAGGTTGTTTTCCCGGGCATATGCTGCAAGACGGAGCGTTTCGGCTATTCCTCCGAGTCTGTTTGGTTTAAGAACAAGAGCCTTCAAAGCACCAGGGGGGAGCGAAAGCATCAGGTCCGGTTGCTGCCAGAGCGTTTCATCAAGTGCCGAGCGCACGGCTGTTCTGGCATGGAACTCGCCGATAAGTTTCGGATTCGACAAGGGCTCTTCGATATAGGAGATAGTGTCACTGACGATGTTATTGCTGAACTCGACCGCTTCATCGAACGAAAACGACTGGTTTGCATCAAGGCGCAACGCTATGGTTTCTCCATACTTCAGCGATAATTGTCGGATAAGGGCAAGTGTCTGTTCAGCATTTTTTGGCGTTACCTTGATTTTGAAGGTGCGGTATCCGAGGTTGAACAGGGTCTCCGCCCGCTTTAAGATCACGTCCGGTTCACCGGCAAGCATCGCATTAAGCGGAACCCGATTTGCCGGCTGAGAGTCTGAAGAAAAAACAGGAGCAAGTCCGGAGCTGATTGCCATAAAGTTGAAAAGCGCAATTTCAATGCCGGTTTTTACGGAAGGGAACAGCCCTTCCGGGATGGATCCGATCGAGCTCAGCTTATGATTGTTAATGAGCTCCATAAGCTGATGTTCAGCCATATGCAGCGTCTCTTCATGAAGTCCCGGCAGTGGTGCGATCTCACCATAGGAGGTGCGGGTGCCGTCGCTTGACTTCATGGCAATAATGATTCCCTCCCTCTCCAGAAGCCTGTGTTTTTTTACGGTAACCGGTTCGTTGAACGGGATGTGGTACCGATAAAGATGTATAAATGAAGCTGTCAAGGTCTTTTCGGAAATTTGGTGAAATCAGGCTTTCTTTTTTCAACGAATGCATTTTTTCCCTCCTGAGCCTCTTCACTCATATAGTAGAGCATGGTTGCATTTCCGGCCAGCTCCTGCAGTCCGGCCTGTCCGTCACAATCCGCGTTCAGGGCTGATTTCAGGCATCTGATCGCAAGGGGAGAATTTTCAAGAATTTCGCGGCACCACTGAACGGTCTCTTCTTCAAGCCGGTCAAGAGGCACAACGGTATTGACCAGTCCCATGGCAAGAGCCTCGGCAGCATTGTACTGGCGGCAGAGATACCATATCTCACGGGCCTTTTTCTGACCTACAAGTCTGGCCATGTAACTTGCACCCCAGCCCCCGTCAAAAGAGCCGACTTTCGGGCCGGTCTGACCGAAAACAGCGTTGTCGGCGGCAATGGTAAGATCGCACAGCATGTGGAGCACATGGCCACCTCCGATTGCATAACCCGCGACCATGGCAATAACCGGTTTTGGACAGGTTCTGATATCGCGCTGGAAATCAAGCACATTGAGCCGGTTTACCCCTTTTGCATCAGCGTAGCCTGCATACCCGCGAATTTTCTGGTCACCGCCTGAGCAGAACGCAAGGTCGCCGGCACCGGTAAGAATCACGACGCCGATTTTCTCATCATTTCTTGCATCGGAAAGAGCCTTGATCATCTCTTCAACGGTTTGTGGTCGGAACGCGTTGCGGACTTCCGGGCGATTGATGGTTATTTTAGCAATTCCTTCGGCCTTGTGATAGAGAATATCGGTAAATTCAGCGGCAGGTATC
The DNA here is from genome assembly GCA_013336025.1 of Chlorobiaceae bacterium. Taxonomy (GTDB): domain Bacteria; phylum Bacteroidota; class Chlorobiia; order Chlorobiales; family Chlorobiaceae; genus Chlorobium. Next base: position 3,713 of record JAAXUM010000127.1, on the reverse strand, counting down.
CATGCAATTGTGCCCATAGTGATTCATGTTCTTACTTGTTGAAAAAAAACTGCAGGCGGCTTGTAAACTCCTCCCTGTTTTCAATATGCAGGGCGTGGCCGCAATCGGCAAAGATCTCAAGATTTGAAGATGGGCATAATTTAACCATTTGCAATCCAATCTCAACGAACTTAGGGTCTTTTTCTCCGGCAAAAAACGCGATAGGGATGCGGTTACCGGCCAGTTCATCCCATAACGGCGGTTGAGTTCCGGTGCCAAGCAGTTTCAGCGCAAGCGCGAGTTCTGACGGGTTGTTTTTTTTCCGTTTCCGCTCCGTTTCCTTGAAGAGCGGGTGGTTTTTAAGAGAAAAGAAAAGGGGCTGTTCATACCAGAACTGAAGAAATCCTTCGAAATTTTTTTCAATTTTTCGGGCGATCTGTTCATCCTGTTTCTGTCGCAAAGAGCGTTCGCTCAACGTTTTAAGGCCAGGGGAAGCTGACAGAATGACTACTTTCGAAAACAGTTCCGGAAACCGGAGCGCAAGAAAAAGCGCAAGCCTTCCACCCATCGAGTAGCCAACAAGAAAGCATGGTTCTAATCCATAAACGGAAATCATCTGTGCAACACTCTCTCCCGTGTGTTCAAAAAATCCCGTATGGGCGGAGGTTTCAATCGGCGGAGCCTCTCCGTGTCCAGGCAGATCAACGATAACGCTGCAGTAGCGGTTTTTCAGCGTGAGAGCCAGAGAGCGCCACTCCTCTTTCGATCCGAGAAAACCGTGAAGAAAAACAATCCGTGGAAGATCTCTGTTGCCGATTATTTCCACGTGAATGGTACTCTTCGGTGCATCATGCTGCATATGGATTCCAGTCGTTTACGTGATTGTTCATATGGAGCCCCGGCGTTGTAAACGGAATTGCCGAAGTGTCTGTCGGAAACGAGGGAACAGATGGGCTGATAAGGGAACAGCCCTGCTGTTACTGTTTTTTCAGAAAGTTACGGGCAAGCGTATTGATGATATGCTGCAGAGAGCGGTGTGCGCTTACATTATCCTCACGGTTTCCGGTAATCTCGATGATGGTACTCGTTTTGCTCGTCAATGCCTGTTTGTATGTTTCGGCAAACGCGCTGTTTGTTGCCGGTGAGGCATGGGTAACCCCGAAGGTTGCGGCAGCCGAAGCTATGCTGTACTGTTGCGGCGTGGCAAAGTGAGTCTCAAAGATATCCTTTTCGGCAGCAATGGGTAAAAATGAAAAAATTCCTCCGCCGTTGTTATTCAGGACGATAATCCGCAGTGGAACAGAGAGGCTTGCGAGCAGGGAGAGGGCATTGAGGTCATGGAGAAACGCAATATCACCGATCACGAGCGTTACCGGTTTTTGCAGCCCTTCGGCAAAACCTGCCGCGGTTGAAAGAATGCCGTCAATTCCGCTTGCACCCCGATTCATGCCAACGGCAACCACCGGGGCAGGGTGTATGGCGGCAGCGAAGAGATCCATATCCCTCACCGGCATGCTGTTCGACATAAAAAGTCCCTCATGCTCTTTCGTAAGCCGCGAAACAATCCGTGCTGCTGAAATTTCGGTAACAGGTCTGTCGTCCTCACAGTAGCGCTCGATTTCCTTCTCTGCGACGGTGAAAAACTCATCGGCGATCGGCCAGACGCATGCAGGCATAGTTGTTTTCCGGAAGTCACACAGCAGGGCGTCAGCAAAGAGCTTCGGTGATGCTTCGATGCTCAGCGTAACGTTGTGGTCGGGCGAGTAACGGTTGGCATAAGGCTTCACAACAAGATAATTCCCGGGATTGCTCACCCGGATGGCGGCACCGGGGTGACGGGATATCAGCTGACCGCCGAAATGCACCACGGTATCAGGCCTGTAGTGTTCAAGAAAAGCCGGAGACTGAAACGCAAGCTGCCATGGTTTGCAGAAAGTGCTGTGGCGAAGGCCTGACGACAGATCCGCATAGAGCGGAATTCCAAGCGAGCCGGCAAGGCGGCCAACAGCAAGGGCATCTTCAGCAGAATCAAGTTTTCCCGCAATGAACAGCGGCTGTCGGGATGCCTTGATGAGATCGGCAGCCTGTTCAACAATTGCCGGATGAGGAGCGTTCTCAGCATGAGAGCAGTGCCGAAGCGGTTCGAGAGAGTCGATCCAGTGGGCTACCGGCGCAAGCCAGGGATCTTTAAGATCGGGAAGTTCAGGTTCGAACGGCTCCCTGAATGGCACATTCAGATGAACCGGGCCGGGAGCGATTCCTGTTGCTTTTTCGACGGCATGATCAATGGCGGAGAGTACTGACTTTAGTGGTACCTCCGGCGATGGTTCAGGCAGCTGGAAGTTCCATCGGCTGTATGAACCGAAAATGCCGAACTGGCGTATGGTCTGGTTTGCTCCTGTTTCAAGCAGTTCAAATGGTCTGTCAGCCGAGAGAATAATCATGGGCTGGTTGTCCATTGCAGCTTCCACAACGGATGGAAAATAGTTTGCCACAGCTGTACCGGACGTACAGATGAGGACTGCCGGTTTGCCTGTTGCCCTGGCGTGGCCGAGTGCGAAAAATCCCGCCGATCGTTCATCGGGAAATGTTTTCCAGCGGGCCATCGGATTTCGTGCAACAGCCACCGTAAGCGGGGTTGAACGGGAGCCCGGAGAGAGACAGAAGAATCCGGAACCCTGCCGGACAAGTTCTTCGATAATGATCCGGCTCCATAGTGAGGTTATTTCACGATTGTTCATGTATCGCCGTTTGCTATGGTCATCAGATCTCCGATTTTCTGCTCTATCTCAGCCCATTCCGAACCGGGATCCGATCCCTTGACCAGTCCGGCTCCGGAGTAGAGGAAGGTCATCGCTTCAGCAACGACTCCGGATCGGATCCCGACACAGAACTCGGCAGCATTGCTGCTTATCCAGCCGGAGGGGCCGGCATACCACCCTCTGCTGAAGGGCTCTATTTCGAGAATATGCCGGAGAGCCTCATCCTTCGGAACTCCTCCAACGGCAGGTGTAGGGTGGAGACGGGTGAGTACGGTACTGTCATTGCTGAACTCCGGTTTGAGCGTTGCGCTGCATCGGGTATACAGGTGAGCCAGACGGTTCAGCTGGAGTACATGAACCTGCTCCTCCATTTGAATCTCGCTGCAAACAGGAAACAGCTCCCGGTAAATGCTGTCTTTAACGAATTTGTGTTCTCGTATATCTTTTTCCGAGTTCAGAAGGATTTCAGATGCAAGGTTGTCGTCACCATTGATATTTTCCTTCAGACTGGTTCCTGCAAGAGCTTCAGTATGCAGCGTGCTGCCCTCTCTCCGGTAGAGGCGTTCAGGAGTAAAACTGAAAAAAGCATGGTTTTTTATCGGTTCAAAGTAAAACCGGTAGGTCGAGTTTTGCGGATAGGGATAGTTGATGAGAAAGAGCAGCGGCGAAAAACTCCCTGAAAATTCAAGAATGGTTTGTCGGGCCAGCATGATTTTATCCATTTCACCTGACTCGAAAGTTTGCAGTGCCCGTTTGCAGTGCATGGTCCAGTTCTGTTCATCCGGATTGCAGGAAATGCGCTGCAGATCGGGCATTTTCCGGCCATTCGCGGAATGCTTCTGCTTGATCGATATCCGTTCAAGGGCATCACAAATACCCCGGATTTTTAATTCCGGCAGTTCCCCCGCTTCCAGCCAGAGATTGCAGGAGAGTGTATAGAGATCCTGTTCAAACGTAATCTGGATAAGGGGC
>JAAXUM010000006.1 GCA_013336025.1 Chlorobiaceae bacterium | reverse complement strand
GGAGTGGACCATGAAATTTTCAGCATGACGGAGCAGAAGAACGATGATTGCCGTTGAAGACCTTAAACGCAGGATCAGGGGGCGCGTTACGATCTCCGAACCACTTCGATCCGGTGCACCAATCGGGAATGGCGCACAGATGAAACCGGAATCGACAGAGGCCGTCAGTGATTTTCGTGACCGGCGCCCTTGTGGATCAGATGTTTTCACAAATATGCGAGATCCCGAAACAGGAAAAAGGATTTCCGGAGAACGTCTAATCGACTTCTGTGGATTGACAGGTTTACAGGCTCGGAAAGCCGTATTGTTTCAGGGAGGTTCCAACAGCATCATCAACGCCGCTCATGCAACGGTCAAGCCCGGAGATCAAAAAGATTACGCGAATGCATGATCCGGAACAGAAAGGGGAGAGGCTCCCGGCAGTTGAGCTTGACGCTGAAAATCAAACAGAACGATCAGGCATGCCTGATTCCGGTTACGGCGGGAGCTGGAAAGCACTGTTTCTGATTCTTTTTCTTGTTATTATTGTGCTTGCCTGGCTTGGATACCATGCCTCGGGCTGGCAGAAAGAGGTTCTTGTCAGAGATATCGTTATCGAAGACGCCCGGCATGTTTCCGTATCTGAACTTTCCGCAAGACTGAAAAGGTATTCAGGTATGAAAGTTCAGAAACTTGATATTGATGAGGTGAGGGCTTCGGTCATGGCAATTCCCTATATTCGGGACGCAACGGTCAGCAAAGAGCTTAACGGGATTCTTCGGGTAAGGGTAATAGAGAGGGTACCCCTTGCACTGATGGTTGACATGCAGCTCCCTATGGTTATCGATCAGGAAGGCGTGCTTGTTCCCGACCGAAAAGGCTTTTCAGACCAAGCAGGATCGCTCCTGCATGTTTCAGGCATCAGCAGGCTGGATCATGCGGAAAGAGGATTGCGAAAGCTTGCCGCAAGGGATTATGCGCTTATTCGGGAGTTTACTGCTGCATTGCAAAAGAGTGAATATGCAGCATTGCTTATACGGGAATTTCATTTCCAAAACAATAACGGATCCTCGGTTTTTGCAAGGGGATCAGCAATCCGTTTTATTGTAGGTAATGACGGGAATTTCAAGGAAAAGTTGAAAAAATTCGAGATATTCTGGCAAAAGGTCATTGCAAAAACAGGTTTTGAACGATATGAAACCGTTGATCTGAGGTTTAAGGACAGGGTTTTTGCCAAGGAAGTTACGTTGCCGGAAACAGTTAAGAAGGATTCGCTGTGATAAGTTGTGATAAATCATGGAATATGGAAAAATGCTGAAAAGCAATATAGCGGTAGGGCTTGATATCGGGACAACCAAGGTCTGTGTGGTTGTTGCCGAAAAAGACGAAATGGGAAAAATCAATGTTCTCGGTAAAGGCCGGGCAAATTCAGACGGGCTTCAGCGGGCAACAGTTGTCAACATCAACAAAACGGTTGATGCCATAAGAGCCGCGGTTGCGGATGCCGAAAGGGAGTCATCCATCAGAATTCTCGGGGTGAACGTTGGTATTTCCGGCGCACATGTCAATTGCATTCACAGCAAATCCGAAATCAGCGTCAATCAGACCGGCATTGTCAACGATTCTGATGTAAAGCGTTTTCTTGAAAAGGCCAAAACGAACATCAGATATCTCCTCGACATTGACCACGAGATCATTCATGTCATTCCCCAGGAATTTATTGTTGATGACCAGGAGGGAGTGCTCGACCCGATAGGCATGGCCGGCACAACCATGAGAGGCAGTGCCTATATTGTCGTCGGTTTGAGGACTAAAATCCGCAATATCAAGCAGTGCATCGAAAAAGCGGGTCTTGTCGTCAGCGAGCTGACCTTCGAGCCTGTTGCATCAGGTCTTGCGGTTATGAAAGAGAGCGAGAAAAAAAGCGGAGTGGTTGTTATTGATGTCGGGGGAGGTACAACGGAGGTCGCTATATATTTTGATGGCGCGATACGATATTCGGAAGTGATCAGAATCGCAGGGAACGATGTTACCCACGATGTTGCCCACGGAGTTAAAGCGCTTTATGAAGTAGCCGAAGCGCTTAAAATCCAGCATGGCTGCGCGTACTGTAAAATCCTCAAGGACGACGAAACAATTCTGATCGAAGGCATTGTAGGCCGCCATCAGAAATCCTTCCCCAAAAGCTCACTGTCCTTGATTATAGAGGCTCGCATGATCGACATATTCGAACTTGTACGGGATTCGATTAAAAGATCAGGGTATTATGAGTATCTGAACGCCGGAGCGATTATTACCGGAGGAGGCGCACTGCTTCCCGGAACAGAAGCGCTCGTTGGTGATGTTCTCGGGCTTGATGTGCGGATCGGTTATCCTGAAAGGGTTTCCGGAGGCATAAAAGACTCTGTTAACAACCCCATGTACGCTACGGTCATGGGGCTTGTCGCCCATGCTTTTCAGCACCATATTTTTGAAAGTCAGGGATTGGAAGAGTCAAAAGAGAGTCTGATCGGCGAAGACGCTGCTGCTGCCGGAGAAGAGCCCCAGCAGGAAAAGACCAATCCGGACGGCAAAAAGCTGCTCGATCGGGTCAAGAAATTCTGGGAGCAGCTATGAAGATGAACAGAGACAGAAGAGAAACGAGAGGGGGAACAAGCGATGGCATTTGAACTGGATCCGGGGCTTTTTGACAGTGAGCAGGGAAAAGGGGTTACCATAAGGATTGTCGGTGTTGGCGGTTGCGGCGGCAATGCCGTGAACAATATGATCGATCGTAAAATAAGCGGCGTTGAATATATCGTATTCAATACAGACCGTCAGGCACTGCTTAATTCAAGAGCGCCCATTCGGGTGCAGATCGGAAAAAAAGCAACCAACGGACTTGGAGCCGGTACGGATCCAGCCAAAGGCAAGCAGGCCGCAGAGGATGACCGTGAATTGATCATGGCGCAGCTCAAGGGTGCTGATCTTGTGTTTATTGCTGCGGGAATGGGAAAGGGAACAGGAACAGGAGCTGCTCCCGTTATCGCTTCGATCGCAAGAAATATGGGAATTCTGACCATCGGAGTAGTGACCCGACCATTCAATTTTGAAGGCCAGGTCAAAGCGCGTATTGCTGACGGCGGCATTGCAGAGCTTCGGAAATATATTGACACCCTTATTCTTGTCGAGAACGAGAAAATACTCAGTCTTGCCGAAGAAGGGGTTGGTGCCACTGAAGCGCTGAACATGGCAAACGATGTTCTTTTCCGCGCAGCAAAAGGGATAGCCGATATCATTACCCGCCACGGACATATCAATGTTGATTTTGCAGACGTTAAAAGTATCATGTCGGGTGCCGGCGATGCCGTTATGGGTTCTGCGGCGGCTGCCGGAGAACGTCGGGCGCTCAAAGCCTCTTCCGATGCCATTAACAGTCCTTTACTCGAAGGGTTTTCTGTCAGAGGCGCAAAAGGAGTGCTTGTCAACATTACGGGTGACGTTACCATGCGGGATATGTCTGACGCCATGAACTACATTGAAGAGCAGGTCGGCAACGATGCTAAAATAATAAACGGCTACGTTGACGAACCCCAGGTGTCGGGAGAAATCAGGGTGACCGTTATCGTTACCGGGTTTAAAAGAAAAGAACCCGAAGAAAGAGACCCCTTGAGCGTCAAGACATCCGCAGCATTCCGTCCAGGTAAACCGTTACCCAAACTCCCGGTTCCAGGTCGGGTGATGGGCGCAGGATATCCGGATCCGGAGCAGGAAGATTTGCGCATTCCCACCTATATCAGACGTCAGATAGCAATTCACGACCCGACTGAAGACGCTCTGAGAAAAAAAAGCAGGAACGAGGCATTTTCAGGCCCCGCTGATCATGCCGGCGGAAAATCCGCAGAGGAAGATCAGATTCACAAAGGTCAGTCCGAACTTCCTGCCTATCTTAGAAGAAAAAATAACGGAACCTGAAATATTCCGTTTAATCCTACAGGTTATTTTATGTATTACCGGTCGATTTCTGCAGATGAAGCTGTTTCTGTCATTATGTCAGGCAACAGGGTTTTTCTTCATACTGCGGCAGCAACCCCTCATCGCCTGATTGATGCGATGGTGAGGCGGGCTGATGAATTGCGAAACGTTGAGATTGTCAGTCTTCATACAGAGGGAGGCGCCGACTATGTTCTGCCCGAATACCAGAACAGTTTTCGGCTGAACGCTTTTTTTGTCGGAAAAAATGTTCGCAAATCAGTACAGGAAGGTTTGTCTGACGCTATTCCGATTTTTCTCAGTGATGTCCCCTCGATGTTCTACAACGGGATTCTCCCCCTTGATGTCGCCCTTGTTCATGTTTCACCTCCGGATCGCCACGGGTACTGTTCACTTGGCGTATCAGTAGACGCAACGCTTGCCGCAGTGCAGACGGCACGTTACGTGATTGCGCAGGTAAACCCCAACATGCCGCGAACGCATGGAGAGGGAATGCTGCATGTCAGCAAGATTCATGCGCTTGTTGATGTTGACGATTCTCTTCCCGAAACCCCAAGGCACCAGCTCAGCGACGTTGAGCTGCAGATAGGAAGATATATCGCATCCATTGTTGAGGATGGAGCGACACTGCAGATGGGTATCGGGGCTATTCCCGATGCAACGCTTGCTGCTCTTGGCGGACATAAGGACCTTGGCATCCACTCTGAAATGTTTTCGGATGGAGTGGTGGACCTTGTTGAAAAAGGGGTCATTACCGGCAGGCACAAGAAAATCTACAACCAGATCATTGTTGCAAGCTTTATTGTCGGGACACGACGCCTGTATGATTTTGTCAACGACAACCCGCTCGTTGAAATGCTTGGCTCCAATGTTGTCAACGATACCAGCGAGATCAGAAAAAACCCCAAGGTTACGGCGATCAACAGTGCGCTTGAAATCGACATGAGCGGGCAGGTCTGTGCCGACTCAATCGGGCAGAAATACTTTTCCGGTGTTGGCGGTCAGATGGATTTTATTCGCGGTGCAGCACTTTCTGAAGGAGGCAAGCCTATCATAGCCCTGCCTTCGACCACAAGAAAAGGTGAATCAAGAATTGTTCCCCAGCTCAAACCCGGCGCAGGTGTGGTTACCACCAGAGCGCATGTTCAGTACGTTGTGACCGAGTACGGGATAGTGAATCTCCACGGAAAAAACCTCCGCCAGAGAGCATTGAGTCTTGCAGGAATTGCTCATCCGGATTTTCGTGAAGAGATCTGCCGTCATGCGTACAACATGTATGGGCCAAAAAGTGTTTGCTGCTGAGGGCAGCAGGCAGGAAGAGGGTGAACGGTCGGCATAACGACAGGATCAGGCGGGTCTGCAATGCGTTTTTCATCGCATTGCAGTTCCGCGAAAGACTTGAATCCTGAAATTCGGCATCAATATGAAAAAGGCAGCCAGCGGCTGCCTTTTTCATTATTTATAATCAGGCGGGTTTTACTGCCTCGCAGAGAAGCTGGTCATATTTTCTCACCATTCGAACATCGGTGAATCCGATTGCTTCGAGAATCTCCTTATATGCCGATTGCGGCTTGAATCCAAGCACCGAGAATGGCATTCCTGCGCCAAGAATATAGTGGCTCAGGTAGTCGAAATTTGGTGTTTCAGGATCATCGATAATCATATCAAGAATAATCAGTTTCCCGCCAGCCTGAAGAGCGTCGAACGCTTTTCTGCACATCATGTCGGTTAACTGTTCATTGGCAGAGTAAAGAATGCGACAGAACATCACCGCATCGGCCTGAGGATAAGCCTCTTTGTAAATATCAACGACAGAACCTCTGAGACGGTCGCCGAGACCTTTTTCCTCAGCATTTTCATTGACCAGAGGAACGGCGCCAGGAAGATTAAGAATAGTCGATTGAAGCCCGGTATATTTTTTCAACAGGGCGGCTGAAATATCCCCAATGCCGCCGCCTACATCAACCAGGGTTTTAGCCGCGGAAAGGTCGGCCTCTTCCAGAAGGAGCTTGATGGCAAAGTGGGCATTGCTGCGGTGGATCTCTTCAAAGTACCAGTTGTCTTCACGTGTAACCGGTGGATAAGGCACTTCACCCTTGAAATTCATGGTGCCTTTCACTGCGCTGGCAAGATCCATGTAAAAATTATCAGAGAGATGAACCATTGCCTTTGCAACAGGAGTCATGTACATGTTCGGATGTTCGCTATCGGGAACGAACATTGCTTTCGAAAACGAGGTCAGAGCCCATTTTCCATCCTGTTCCTCAGTAATGCCGATCTGGCGGAGAGCCTCAAGCAGCATGCCGAGGCGCATGGGAACAGCTCCTACAGATGATGCGAGTGCTGCTGTATCTTTTGCCTCAAGAGCAAGCTGAGTGAAAAGATCAAGTTCAATGGCAGCCTTGAAACAGCCGAATTCCACCAGCCCTTTAAAACAAAGTTCGTTGGCTCTGTGATTTTGTTGCAGTAACTCAATGTCGTTCATGGTACAGAAGCGGCTTGATAGTTTAAGAAATGAAGATGCAGGGCAAAGTTAAATACTCAATGTCTTAGCGCTTCGTAATTTAGCCCAATTAGGATTATGAAACAACTGTGAGGTGTCAGCCGGATGTGTTATACTTCGCATGCAGATCTCTCCGAAGGGATTCCGAACTGTTTTTCCCGGGGAGGAACGCCTGCGCTCAGCCCCTGATGCCTGTCAGGCTTATCATGCGTCCGGTTTTTCCGGCATCGCGACGATAAGAAAAAAAGAGGTCTGCATTGTCAAAGGTGCAGAACGGCGATCGCTCGATGTTCATTGCTGAAATTCCGGAGGCAAGGAGCTGGTCATGATTGGCCTGCGCAAGGTCGAGCAGAAAGGTGTTGTCTCCTTTTGGCGAAGCAATACTGCAACTCTCGGGGAACTGTTGCGAGGTGTCACGACTTACCTCATAAGCCCGTTGTGAAATTCCTGTGCCGATATAGGCCAGGCAATGTGCCGGCAAGGTATTGAACCTTCGCTGCATGAGCGCAACGGTTTTCATGACAATCTCTCCGGAAGTTCCTTTCCATCCCGCATGCACGGATCCGACCGCAAGTTGAACCGGATCGAAAATAAGGACAGGGTAGCAGTCGGCTGTAAAGACAGAGAGGTAAATGTTCGTCACCCGGGTGATCAGAGCATCATAACCATGATAAGCGCCGGGTGCCGATACCTCCAGAATTGATGTACCGTGAACCTGATCAGACCAGGCAAGCTGTCGGGGCTCGATGGCAAGAGCCTCGCAAAGGAGCGCAATATTGTTGTTTATCAATGCAGGATTGTCACCTGTAGCAGCGCCGAAATTCAGCGAGTCGTATGGCGGAAGGCTTGTTCCTCCTGTGCGGAGCGATTGAACAGCAACAAGATTACTGAAACCGGAAAACAGGGCAGGAACAAGATATTCCGGTCGATTGCCTGGCTTTTTTTGCATAATAGCTGTTAAACGTGATAACTTTACCCGAGAGTGTGAGCAGAACAGAACGTCTGTGCACCTCCGGGCGGAAGGGAGAAAAGTACCTTTTGCTCGCTTTAATATTAAAAAGCATGTAAATTGTCTCTTTTTTTCTGAATATACGTTGCCGGATAAGCATGCGGAACGATTCACGATGAAAAAACGGTGAGCACGGAGAAGAAAAACCATGACCCAGCCAGATAAGGAAAAATATTCAGATCAGTTCGGGCGTTCCGTAAGGGCACTTTCCGATTATATTGGTCTTGGTCTTCAGATTGCCGTCAGCTTTGCTTTTTTTGTCCTGCTTGGCTACTGGGCAGATGGAAAACTCGGCACATCGCCGCTTTTTCTGCTTGCAGGCGTTGTAGTCGGTATGGGCGGTATGGTCCTTGTGCTCATGAAAGTTGTCCGCAATGCAGATAGAAAAAAAGGCTCATAAGGGTGCCCTGAATCGCCACAAGAAAGGTATTCGAGCGATGCCCGGGGATTCTGATCATCACCCCTGGGCCGGCGTGCCCGTGAGCAAGCGGTTTTCCTGTCAATCAAGAATGTTAAGTCACCTTATCTTATGAAACCAGTATTTGATTTTCTTATAAAGTTATTTATCTTATCCGTCATTTTATGGGTGGTTATATGGTATGGACTGGCTCCAGGCACTGTTGATCTGCAATCGGTTTTTTATGCCTGGGTTATCATAGTCGCCAATTCCCTCGTTGGATATCTGATGTTTGAGTATGCATTTGACAAGGAGTCCCCGGTATTTACGAAAGTTGTTTTTGGCGGACTTGCGGCACGGCTCTTGCTGCTTATGGGGTTGGTAGCCTGGATTATTGTAAGGAATCTTGCCGTACTGAACGATTTTGTGCTTTCATTTTTTGCCTTTTACTGTATTTATGTGATTGTTGAAATACTCGCTTATCAAAAGAAAAACAAACAGAAAAAGAACGTTGCATGAAACAGGAACGCACCAGTAAAGTCAAGGGATTGTTAAAGGTTTTAGCACTTGTTGTGCCTTTTCTCCTCAATGTCAATGCGTTCGCCTCCCCGGCAGAAACTCCGGGTGCGGGTCATGACTCGGTTGCAGCGGTATCAGGAAATGCCGAAGTTGCGGCGGCTCCCGAAGCTCACGCGGCAGAGGCTGCTCACGGCGAAGAGAAGGCCGGCGATGTGATCATGCATCATATTCTTGACAGCAACGTTTATTCTTTTGAGCCGTTTGGCGAAATAGTTCTCCCTAAAATTGTTATCGGCGGTTTTGATATTTCCATAACAAAGCATGTTGTCACCTTGTGGGTAGTTTCAGCAATTGTGCTGATCGTGTTTACCATTATCGGCGGCAAGTACAAAAAAATGTCTCCGAAGACAGCGCCGAAAGGATTTGTCAACGCAATGGAGACGCTTGTTGAATTTATAAGGCTTGACGTGGCAAAAGCCAATATCGGGCCTGGATATGAAAAATATCTGCCATATCTGCTGACGGTGTTCATGTTTGTTCTTCTCTGTAATGTCCTCGGGCTTGTCCCTTACGGGGCAACGGCCACAGGCAACATCAACGTCACGCTCACGCTTGCCACCTTTACCTTTTTCATTACACAGGTTGCGGCATTGAAAGCTCATGGAATAAAAGGCTATCTTGCCCATCTGACGGGAGGCACTCATCCTGCGCTCTGGATTATCATGATTCCGATTGAGTTCATCGGTCTGTTTACAAAGCCGGTTGCCCTTACCATTCGACTGTTTGCCAACATGACCGCCGGCCACATTGTTATTCTCAGTCTGATTTTTATCAGCTTTATTCTCAACAGCTACATCGTAGCGGTTGCTATGTCGGTGCCATTCTCAATTTTCATCTATCTGCTTGAGATTTTTGTAGCGTTCCTTCAGGCCTATATTTTCACGATGCTCTCAGCGCTCTTTATCGGTCTTGCTTCTGCACATGAAGAGCACGGTGATCACGAGCCCGGAGCTGCGCATCATTGAATTCCTGACGGTTCAGTCTCAAACAGCGGGGATGTCCGGAGTGCTGATTTTGTAACTGGTGGTTAATTTTTCAGAATAAAATCTTACAACAAATAAACGGAGGTAATTACAATATGGAAGGTTTAGGTTTAGGTTTTTTAGGGGCAGGTATTGGTGCCGGTCTGGCTGTTATCGGTGCAGGACTCGGTATTGGTAATGTAGCAGCATCTGCTGCTGAAGGTGTTGCTCGTCAGCCTGAAGCGACTGCAGATATTCGTACCACCATGATTATTGCCGCAGCTCTTATTGAAGGTGTTGCCCTGTTTGGCGAGGTTATCTGTGTTCTTCTTGCCCTTAAGTAATCGGCAATAGCGCACAGCCTCATAACAGAAGATATTCCGATTGCGACATGATTTCCACAATCATCCGCAATCGGATTTTATTAACCCGTTAAAAGAACAGTGTTCATGCTAACATCGGGAGTCATACTTCTCAATGGCGGACTTCTCAGCCCAAATCCCGGTCTTATTTTCTGGACCACAGTGTCGTTTGTCATTGTCATGCTTATCCTCAGGAAGCTTGCATGGGGGCCGATTATTTCAGCTTTGGAAGAAAGGGAAAAAGGCATACAGTCGTCAATTGACCGCGCACACAGTGCCAAGGACGAGGCTGAAGAAATTCTCCGTAAAAACAGGGAACTGCTTGCAAAGGCAGATGCCGAATCCGACAAGATAATCCGTGAAGGAAAAGAGTACGGTGAAAAGCTCAGGGCGGGAATTGCCGAAAAAGCCCAGGCTGAAGCCACAAAAATGATTTCGATGGCCAAAGAAGAAATCGAGCAGGAAAAACGCAGAGCGCTTGATGTTCTGAGAAATGAGGTTGCCGAACTGGCTGTCATGGGAGCTGAAAAAATCATTAAAACCTCTCTTGATGCCGACATGCAGAAAAAAATTGTCGACAGCATGATTCAGGATCTTTCAACGAAACGTAACTGAAAAAGGTCAGGACATGTCAAGTGTTATAGCAAGTCGGCGTTATGCCTCAGCCCTGTTGTCTGCTGCCGAAGAAGGAGGATTTGTCGATCAGGCAACGCAGGAGCTCTCTCAAATCAAGGAGGTACTTGACCACTCCCGTGAGCTGGTTCATGTATTGCGCAGCCCGGTGATCAATGCCGACAAAAAAATCCATATTCTTCAGGAAGTTTTCAGGGAGACGGTAGGGGAGAAGGTGATGATTTTTTTAAAGCTGATAGCAAAAAAGAAACGTTCAGGAATGCTTCCTGAAATCATCAATGAGTACCAGAAACTGCTTGATGAGGCCAACGGGATTATCAATGTTTCCATTACGAGTGCCACCGCCATGAGTGATGAGCAGGTATCGGCACTTGTCGCGAAACTCTCATCATATACAGGCAAGACAATTCGTGAGAAAATGTCGCTGAATGGAGATCTGCTTGGAGGTGTAACCGTTAAAATCGGCGACACGATCCTTGACGGCAGCGTGCGTCATCAGCTTCAGTTGCTCAAAAAGACCCTTGTGTCTGAACGCGTATAAGTATTAACAGGTACAACAAAACCTGTTTTATGCAAACAGCCTGCTTTCGTCAGGCTGTTTGCATGTTGAGAGGCCATATGGCAATATACAGCCGCATAGTCATCGGGGCTTTAGCTCAGTTGGTAGAGCGTCTCGTTCGCAATGAGAAGGTCAGGGGTTCGACTCCCCTAAGCTCCACACTCTCATCACTCTTCCCTTGATATGCCATACGGCATCCCGTCAGTCTTCAAAAAAAGTCCCATATTACGTAAAGAGACAGTTTTATTGGTGAGATCAGAACGTCTTTTTTTATGATAAATACCCATGAAAATCTCATCGAAGCTGAATTCCCTGAGAAAAATAAATCAGTGAATTGATAATCAGGCAGAGAGATTGTAAATTGCCTGCACGTAAAGGAAAAGAGGTTTGAAATCATAACAGCGGAAAAGGATTCTCATGATGCAGAAAAATATCGGAAATACTGACCGTGCTGTTCGTCTTGTGCTTGGGTTGATGATGATTATTTCAGGTATTATTTTCCAGAGCTGGTGGGGACTAGCAGGTCTGGTTCCTCTTGTGACAGCGCTCCTTGCATTTTGTCCTCTCTATACGCTTATCGGAGTCAATACATGCAGTAATCATCAGAGTCCGGACAAACCCGGGAAAACCGGAACTCGCATGCCGAAGCAATAGCCTGATATTCATGCAGGCATAAACAGGAGATGCCTGAAAAAACGTACTGTCGGTTCAGTGAAAACCGGGCCGAATCTGTAATGGATATTGATTTTTTGATTAATTATTAATTTCTGACCATGCTTATGATATGGTCATCATGTCAACAAAAGGGATAACGGAGTAATTATGCGGGCTAACAGGTTTCTTGTAGCTACAGCACTGATTGTAATGACTTTTTCTTCACTGTTTTTGTCATCATGCTCATCATCAAAAATCGCAACAGATACAGCAGGTGAAACAGATGCTCGCTATGCCAAGGCACTTGCAAGCTATAACAAAGAGAATTATGACGACGCTGCGATGGTGCTTGAGTCACTGATGTTTTCAGTGAGAGGATCTGCACTTGAAGACGATGTTCTGTACTATCTTGCACAGTCATATTTCAATACCGACCAGTATTTTCTTGCAATTGAAATGTATACCCGCATCCTGCAATTGAACGCAGGATCACCCTATACCCCTTCGGCACAGTTTCAGCTTGCAAAAGCTCACGAAAAGCTCTCAACGCACTATGAGCTTGATCACGAGCACACCATCAAAGCAATTCAGCAGTATGCGCAGTACATAGAGCAGTACCCTGGAAGAGATTCAGCCGTTGTTGCAGCAGATATTGAAACCTACAGGGAACTCCTGAAAATCAATCCTGCAAACGCAACCTATCAGGACCAAATGGCTTTACTGAAACTGGAATCTGAAAGAAGCGGTTCAGTCAATTATGCAAAAAACACGATAAAAAAGTTTCGTGACAAGCTTGCAAGAAACAAGCTGTCCATTGCCCATCAATACATCCAGCTTGGCAAACCGAAAGCCGCCGTCATATTTTATGATGAGGTCATCAAGCGCTACCCCGAAACGATCTATTTCGAGGCAGCATGGAAGGGTAAAATTAATGCGCTTGTTCTCCGGAAAAAATGGATGGAAGCCGGTCTGACACTCGATCAGTATCTCCAGTTATTCCCCGAAAAGCAGGAGGAGATGAAGGGAACAAGAGATAAAATCATGCAGAATTTCGGCAATTCCTGACAGGAGGAATCGATTGCATGTAGCGGTTTTCGGGGGTACTTTTGACCCTCCTCATAACGGGCATCTTGCCATGTGCCTTTTTGCAAGAGAACTGCTCTGCATCGACAGGATAATCCTCTCCGTTTCAAACAACCCATTCAAACAAGCACGCCTCGATCATGACGATCATCGCAGAAACATGATCGGGCTGCTTGTCGCGGAACTCCGAAAAACCGGCCTTCCTGCGGAACCATGTGACTGGGAGCTTCAGAAAAAAACCAGCTCGTATACCGTGGATCTGCTCAGACACCTCCACGAAGTATATCCTGCCGACAAACTGACACTGCTGGTCGGAGAAGACAGCTATAGAGAATTCCCTTTATGGAAGTCGCATGAAGAGCTGGAAGCGCTTGCCGACATAGCCGTTTTCAGAAGAGTTACGCATGACAGGATCGACCAGGAAAATGAGCGGAAAAAGGGCAACAGAAACATCAGGTTCATTGATTTCGACTGTCCGGTCTCATCAACAACGACAAGAGCGTATATTGCTTCAGGACGCCCGGTAACAGCGATGATTCCCTCGGCAATCAACCGGTACATCATTGCCCACCACCTCTACCAGGGGTGAAATCAGTTTACATCGATTCAGGCGCTGTTATGCCAAGTATCCTGAATCCATTGCAGAGAACCTGTTTTGTTGCCAGAGAGAGGAAAAGTCTGGCTCTGGATATATCACGTTCAGCCTTCAATATCGGGCACTCCTGATAGAACTTGTGATACAGTTCAGCAACGGAGTGCAGATAATCAACCATTTTCTGAGGTTCAAGCAGGCGAATCGAGGCACTGATCATCTGCGGGTACTCCAGCAGAAGAAGGCCAAGCCGGAGTTCCGGTTCACTATCGAGCAACTGAAGAAGATGATGGCCGGAGCCATCCGGATAAAACCCTGTTTCCGACGCAGCCAGACGAAGAAGGCTGCAAATTCTTGCATGAGCATAATGCAGATAAAACACCGGGTTGTCTTTCGACTGTTTTTTTGCCAGATCGATATCGAAATTCAGATGCGAGTCCTTGCTGCGCATGATAAAGAAGAGCCTTGTTGCATCAGGGCCTACATCATCAATCAGATCATCAAGCAGATCGGCATTGCCTTTTCGTGTCGACATCTTCACGCTCTGACCGTCAACCGTTGTAGTGACGAACTGATTGATGGCTACCTGAATGCGGCTGACATCATAGCCGAGAATTTTCAGAGCCTCAAGGACATCCGGATACTCGTCAATATGGTCGGCGCCGAACACATTGACCATGAGGTCATACCCCCGTTTAAATTTCGTGATATGATACGCAATATCCGGAAGCCGATAACTTGGCTCGCCTGAAGATTTGATGAGAACCTTGTCCTTTTCCTGGCCGATACGGGAGGTCAGAAACCAGGTGGCCCCTTCATACTCCCCGATGAACTCCTTTGCTCTCAGTAAATCGATAACCTGATCGTTCGCCGATCGTTCACTCCCTTCGCGATGGTAAAGCGTATGCTCGTTAAAGAATGAGTCATGGCGGATCCCGATACGGTCAAGAGTGTTTTTAACAGACTTGAAAATGATGGATTCCGCACGGTTTTTAAAGAGTTGCAGATCAGAAACATCCAGCAGGGCAGGGCCATGCTCCTGAAAAATGGTTTCTGCAATCTCTCTGATGTAGGAACCCTGGTAGTGGGTGTCGGGAAAAGCTTCAGTGACGCCGCACAACTCCCTGTAACGAAACCGTACCGATTCACCCAGAATCTGCATTTGCCGACCGGCATCATTAAAGTAATACTCTCTTGTAACGGTGTAGCTTTGAGTTTCAAGCAGGTTTGCGATACAGTCACCCAGCACACCGCCTCTTCCGCGACCAATGGTCAGGGGTCCGGTCGGGTTAGCGCTGACATACTCCACAATGGCTTTTTTCCCTTTTCCCCGGCACGATCTTCCATAGCCGTTTCCCTCAAGCAGGATCTGTTCGACAGACTGCATGATAAAGGTTGATGTCAGGAAAAAATTAATAAACCCCGGTCCGGCAACCGTAATGCTTTTTATGGTATCCTGAGGAAACGAGAGATGAGCGATGAGTTCCTCTGCAAATTCTTTTGGATTGCGGCGGCTCTCTCTTGCAATCAGAAAGGCAATGTTAGTAGAATAATCACCAAATTTTTTATCAGAAGGTCTCTCGATCAGAACAGGTTTGTCGCTGGTAATGCCGAGAGAGATGAGGGCGTTTTTAATGACCGGAAGAAAAAAATCTTGCATCTGAATAATTTATTGAGTCGATAAATGTGCCTGAAAAGGCAGGTCGAGCAGCATTTCAGGAGTCAGTCCGTTGAAATCGTTGATTACCGCAATAACATTGCTGAATCCGCTGAACAGTTCAGGGCTGTTTGTCGTCGACAGCGCAACGCATTTCATGCCGGCACGTTCCGCTGCCTCAACACCGGGGATCGCATCTTCAAAAACAATGCATCGGGAGGGGTGAGCCGAAAGCCGCCGTGAAGCCTCAAGAAAAATGTCAGGGGCAGGTTTGCCGTTAACAACCTGATCGGCGGTCACAACAGCCTGAAATTTATGCTGAATGCCAAGAAGTCCCAGCACATAGTCTGTATTTTTCGGGCCGGACCCGGTTCCCACACCAAGCCGGATGCCAAGGCTTTCAGCGGCATCAAGAAAACGCGTGAGCCCTGAAAGCGGATGAATGCTCTTGCGAGACATTACCCGGTAGAGAAAATCCTTCAGTTCGGTAAGCCGATGAGCCTCAGTTGCGCTGATAGACGGATCGAGAAAGTGTTTAAGGACATCATGCCCCTTCATGCCCGCTGTTTCAACAAGATAACGTTCAGGCTCAAGGCCGTTGAGGCCGAAATCATTGAAGAGCTCAACCCATGATAACGCATGAAGCTTCATGTTATCAGTCAGGACTCCGTCCATGTCAAAAATAAACGCGTACCGGTTATGCTCTTTCACGACTCTCCTCTTGTGCAATAAAGTGCTTCCATCAACTGTTCATCCAAGTTTCATGGCCTCACGAACCTCACTCATGGTGCAGGAGGCTATTGCCTGTGCCTTCCGTTCACCTTCATGAAGAATTTCAGTAACCATGTCGATATGCTCTTCAAAATATCGTCGTTTTTCGATAAGGGGGTGAAGCTGATGCGAAATATTTGCCGCACAGATTTTTTTGCAGTCAACACAACCGAGACTGCCGGAACGGCAATCCATTTCGATGATGTCGCACTGCATCGGCGGAGTGAATTTACGGTGATAGCTGAAAACCGTGCAGACTTCAGGTCTTCCCGGATCGTTCTTTCTGATTTTTTCAGTATCGGTTACGGCATGACGGACTTTTTTCAGCACATCGTCAGGCCCGTCCGACAGAAAGATGGTATTGCCAAGAGATTTCGACATTTTAGACTTTCCGTCAAGACCAACAAGCCGTGAAAATTTCGTTATTTTAGGCTCAGGTTCCATAAACACGACGCCGTTTACCGGATGAACGTAGTGGTTATTGAATTTACGGGCAATCTCTCTGGTTATTTCAACATGGGGAATCTGGTCTTCACCAACCGGCACGACCGTGCCCTTGTACAGGAGAATATCGGCAGCCTGCAGAACCGGGTACCCGAGATGGCCGTAAACCATGGAATCAAGATTCAGGTCGCGAACCTGCTCCTTCAATGTAGGATTTCGTTCCAGACGGGAAGCCGTGACAAGCATCGAAAAAAGAAGAAAAAGTTCGGCATGTTCCTTGATTTTCGATTGCCGGAATACAGGGCTTTTTTCCGGATCAACGCCTGCCGAAAGCCAGTCAATGAGCATATCCACCGAGTTGGCATACAGCTCACTGGTATCGAGCGATGTCGTGAGGCTGTGATAATCGGCAATAAGAAAACAGGTCTCATAAATCCTTGACCCATCTTCCCCTATCAGGTTCTGCTG
>JAAXUM010000370.1 GCA_013336025.1 Chlorobiaceae bacterium | reverse complement strand
TCCCTTTGATTTCATGCGAAGTTTCGGAATAAAATCATACTCCTGCATGTTACCGGGTGCCAATGTTCCATCGAAATCATAGGCAATCGACATATTCACCAGTTTCTTACCCATAACATTTATTCTTTTTTATTATCCCTCGGCGGGCACTGATCGTTTCCGTAGCTGTTACCAGCTCTGATCTGGCCGTTTACACCGTGAATCTTGGTGTCCGAGTGCTGGTTTCTGGCGATAGTTTGCGCAACCTGAATCGCTTCGGCTTGCGTAGACCTCACTTTTGTCGCCCTGCTGTTGCCAGCGCCTTTCACGGCCCATCCATCTGAATGAGGAACCACGTGCTGATTTTTTCCTCTTGCCATACTTATGCCTCCATGTATTGATTAATAATTTCCAGTTTTACCCGCCACTCACCCGTCATCATCTTCTGCATCAGACCGCACTTCTGAGATTTGTATTTTTCCGCGAGCTGTTTCAGCAAGTCGATTTCTTTCTGATAAGATAACAATATATCCGCAACCTGCTTTTGTTCTTCAAGTCGAGGATAAGGAATACTGATGCTCATAAAGTCAGGAATACTTATTTGCTTTCCATCACGAATTCCAATCACTGCAAGATTCAGATATTTATCTATAAAAACAGCCGATTTGAAGAAAAGCCGATAAAAATCACAATTTATTTCGATCTTCGGCCTCAACACAGTATAAGCCGGACTGATAATTCCCTGATATTCCGAATATTCGAGGCCACCTTGAAATGATCGAAGACTGATTGCAAAATCTCCTCGCTTGATAAGTTTATAACTCGCAGTTGTACCATCGGGTGACATGACTCGGCCTGCCAACATGCTGCGAGGAATAACGCCTCGATCTTGGGTAACCGATAGAAGCTCTTCTTCTGGAAAGTTCTTTTCGGTTATCGTGTCGAATATTTTCTTTGGCTTAATATGGGCCCAGGAATCGCACCGCCGGCTAATCAGTTTTTGAATTTGGCCCTTTAAAACAGCTTCCTTCGCCTGTATCAGCCGTTCGGTTTTCTCGATAGCCTCATCCCAGGTGGACAGCAGATCGGCAATGGCTTTTTGCTCGGGAAGTGGAGGGAGCGGTATTTTTATATTTTTGCAATCTCTCCAATATATTGCGCCAACGCTTGTTGTTCCTGTCGCCCTCGCTCTAAGTTGTTTCAATGCATTATATGAATTGAAATAATAATTCATATACTCATTTAAGACATTTGCACTGAACGTAATGCGCATTATGTTTGAATTGAATACTGAGTGCTCAAGCTCTCCTCGCCACATAGCTACTTTCCCGACTAAATCGAGCGTATTTCTTGTGTTAAAGAGGATGTCCCCTTTTTTGAGTACATCTCTATTAGAAAGGATTTTTCCGTCTGAGACATACTCAATTTTCTCGAGAGTTATAGTCCCTCTGTCCAAATTGCCCATTTTTATAACCGGGAGTGGAGTGACTTCCTCAACGCACTCATAATTTCCCCCAAGACAATTATCAGTAACAATATCCTTCAACTTGACTTCTTTGAATGCTGACACAGCATTGCCTTCAATGGATTTGCCTGATTTATTAACACTCATCGCTGAATCTCCTTCATCTTCTCACCCATTCTCACCCGCACCTCTGCCAGCTCCTTCTCAAGCTGCTCTATCTCCAGCTGCACCGCATCGATATCAATCACCTCTTCCTCCTCAAAGGTGTCCACATAACGAGGGATATTGAGGTTGAAGTCGTTCTCCCTTATCTCGGCGAACTCGGCCACATGGGCGTATTTTTCGACCTCCTTGCGCTCTTTGTAAATATGCATGATCTTGTCGAGATGCTCATCGCTCAGCGTATTCTGATTCTTTCCTGAAACAAACTCACGACTTGCATCCACAAAGAGGACGTTTTTGCACTCTTCCCGAATGCCGCCTTTTTCCCGCTTTCGGTCAAAGACCAGAATCGCCACCGGAATGTTGGTGGTCGGAAACAGGTTGCCCGGCAAGCCGATGACGGCATCCAGCAGGTTTTCCTCGATCATTTTCTGGCGGATACGCCCCTCGGCTGCACCTCTGAACAGTACGCCATGCGGAACCACCACGGCCACCCGACCCTCTTTTTCCAGGGCAATTTCCACCATATGGCTTATAAAGGCCCAGTCGCCCTTGCTCTTGGGCGGAACCCCGCGCCAGAATCGGGTGTACTGAT
>JAAXUM010000126.1 GCA_013336025.1 Chlorobiaceae bacterium | reverse complement strand
AGGAGTGAATGGTTCAGAACAGGTTTACCGTCATAGAGTATATCGGTAATGAACAGATCTTCAGGGTTATCCGCGTTGTCCTGAAAAAGACGAAGAATATAGGCTGGATAAGTGGCTTTGTTTCCTCTTCCGGAAGTTACCATCACCATACTGCCAGGGCTCAATTCCCTCACAAGAGAGTCAGGTAAAGCAATACGTACCGGCTCTCCCCGAAAAAGCCTTTCGATAACAATTTCTGCCTGCATAGGTTTAAAAGAAAAAAAGCCAGTGGCAAACACTGACTTTTTTTTGAAATTCTACAGCTTTTCCGATTTCAGGGATTGAGTGCATCAAGAATTTTCCGGCGTATATCCTCGACACTTCCGGTTCCGTTGATGCTGCTGTAACGCGGAGCATCCGGAGAACCCGTAAGAGACCACTCATGGTAATACCTGATAAGCGGAGCTGTCTGGTCATGGTAAATCTGCAGTCGTTTTTTTACTGTTTCTTCCTGATCATCTTCTCTTTGAACAAGAGGTTCTCCGGTCAGATCATCGATCCCTTCTTTTTGTGGCGGATTGAAACGCACATGGTAAGTTCTTCCCGATGAGAGGTGTACCCTGCGCCCGCTCATTCTTTCAATAATTTCCTTGTCTTCAACATTGATTTCCATAACATGGTCAAGGGCAATAGAATCATTTTTCAATGATTCCGCCTGGGCGATAGTTCGGGGAAAGCCGTCAAAGAGGCATCCGTTTATACAATCCTCGTTTGTAAGCCGTTCTTTCACAAGAGCAAGAATGATTTCGTCAGAAACGAGTTTTCCTGCATCCATTACTTTTTTTGCCTCTATGCCTACAGGGGTCTGCGCTTGAACTGCTGCCCGAAGCATGTCGCCCGTTGATATCTGAGGGATATTCAACTTTTTGCAGATAAAAGAAGCTTGTGTACCTTTTCCGGCTCCCGGAGCCCCCAGTAAAATAATTCTCATTAAATTGATTAATTAAATGGATTTTTTTGTGGTAATAATGGTGACTTTCGGTTTCGATAGTCGAATTTCTTCGGGAGCAGGTACTGTGACGGGAGCAGGAACTGAAGAGCCATTTTGTTCTTCAGTTGCAACCGGCGTTGTTGCCGGGAATGCATCGCTGCTTTTTGCCGCAGGTTTATAGGGAATAGTCTGTTTGGTGACCTTTGATTTAAACTCGATTTTTGTTCCTTTCGGGCTTCCTTCGGTTTTTTTGTGGTGCAGTTTTGTTTCGTTAAAAAGCTGCTGGGAAGCGAATGCTGAACCCTTTGGATCAACAGCGCGGTAAAGGTAGTCTTCTTCGGAGATGGTCTGTTTTCTGAACTCAAAATCGAGAGCGCCAAGCATCATTCTTATCACTCTTCGGCTTTCTCCCAGATCTCCCTTTGACTCGATGTTTGTTTCTGCTTTGGAGTTGACGGTTGTTATCAATCTTCCGTTTACATCCTTTTCTTCAAGCAGTCCGAAAGTGACGTCAATTTTCATTCCAAGCAGGGCAAACGAAAAAACCTCAGCCCGGATGATCATCATACCGCCCACCGCAGTTTTTTCATTTTTCAGGTTCCAGCCAATCCATCGATCAATCTTTTCAAGAATAAACTCCGAAACCTGAGCCGAAGATTTTTCGTATCTGCGTACTCTCAGTTCGTCGAAAACAGGGTTTTCCGAGGTGTGTGTTGCATTGCCTGTCAAGCCATGATAGGCTTTGGCAAATTCGTTTTTGAAAGGAATGAAATCTGTCAAATCCATAATTTGATATTGCCGATTAAAGATTGTTGTGGTTCTCAGCCTTCTTCACGCCTTTTGCTGCGAGTTGTCCGCAAGCAGCATTGATCGATGCCCCATAGCTTTTTCTGACAGTGACGTGTATCCCTGCGTCAAGGATGTGCTGAATAAACATGTCTTTTGTCTCGTTTAAAACCGATTTGAACTCCATGTTAATGATTGAATTATAATCAATCAAATTTATTTTGCATAAAAAGCTTCTTGAAAATTTCACAAGAAGGCGGGCATCCTCAACTGAATCATTGATTCCCTTGAGCAGCATATAAACAAGAGTTACCGGTTCTCCTGTCTGCGAGGTGTATTCTGAAAGAGTTTTTCGGAGTTGGGTCAGTGAGAATTCTCTGGCAACAGGCATAAGGGATTCCCGAATTTTTTGCGAGGCGCTATGCAGTGAAACGGCAAGTTTCGTTTTAAGACCGGAAGATGCAAGCTCATTGATGCCGGGGATGATGCCGACTGTTGATATCGTGATTTTTCGCTGTGGAAGATTGAATTTATAGCTTTGATCTGAAAGAGTGTCGATGGATTCTTTCACATTGTCGAAATTGAGTAACGGTTCACCCATGCCCATGAAGACAATGTTGGTTATTTCTTTGCTCTCACTCCTTGTTCTGATGAAATCATTGAGGGTAAACACCTGATCGATGATTTCGTCTGCAGTAAGATTTCTTTTGAATCCTGCCTGTCCTGATGCACAGAATCTGCATTGCAGGGGGCAACCGACCTGTGATGAAATACAGGCGGTCATCCGGTTTTCGGAAGGGATCAGTACAGTCTCAATTTTTTCATTGTCATCCAGTTCGAGCAGCATTTTAACTGTAGGTGACGGATCATCTGCATTGACATCCTGTTGGCAATCGGCAAGTATGGGGAAGCCTATCCTGAATCTGTCAGCGAGTTTATTTCGTAATTCCAGACTTATTGTTGTCATCTCCTCAAAAGTGGCCGCCCGATGACTGAAGAGCCATTGATGTATCTGGCGGGCTCTGTAAGCCGGTTCACCAAGATTCGAAATAACTTGACGGAGATCCTGTATTGAAAGATGTTTTATGTCAGACAGTTTATTTTGCATTGGATAAAGTCATGTGATCAAATCGAAAAAAAGGTACTGTTTTCAGGTTACCTTAATAAAACAAAATTTATTGAAGCATTCATGGGTCACTTTTCCGGGAATTTGGCGATTTCGGGAGGGATTTCTTTGGATATGTACACTGATGGGCTCATTATTTGAGCGTGATTGCAACCCATTATGACAAGTTATCGTTTCTTTTTTCCATAACAGGAAAAAAGTATAGATTAGAACCTTTTGAAAAAGTTACAGGATAGTGATGATCATACCATGTTATGGGCGGAAGCTGAGTTTAGAGGATTGGTTTCCTTTAATTGAAATAATTCTTCAGGGTCAGAATATTGTTCTGACAACACACGAGAACTCCGATGGTGACGGCCTTGGCAGTGAAGTTGCCCTTGCGGGAGTTTTGAAAGCACTTGGGAAAGAGGTATTCATTGTCAATTCCACCGAAGTTCCGCCGAATTACACTTTTTTGAAGCAGGAAGGTAATATCAAGCTTTTCAATAACAAAGATGAAGACGCGATACAGGAAATAGTACTTGCCGACGTGCTCGTGCTTCTTGATGCGAATTTACGGGAAAGGATGGGATCTTTATGGCCTCATGTCGAGTTTGCAAGAGAGCTTGGCAGTCTGAAAATCGCCTGTATTGACCATCATCTTGAGCCCGAAGATTTTGCTGACGTCATGGTATGTGAAAACTATGCATCATCAACGGGAGAGCTGGTTTATGATTTGATTACTGCTCTTGAGACACATTTCAGCAGGTCGCTTGTTACCCCTCTGATTGCTTCTGCGCTCTATACTGCGGTCATGACCGATACCGGTTCATTCAGGTTTCCCAAAACAACACCCTATGTTTACCGTCTTGCGGGAGACCTTGTTGAAAAAGGTGCGGATGCATCGCTTATTTATGATCTTGTCTATAACTCCCTTACACCGCAGGCACTCAAACTTCTCGGTTATGCTCTCAGCGGGATCACTTTTTATGACAGTGGAAGCATATCCTGGCTTTTTATCTCTCAGGATATGCTTAAAGCTACCGGAAGTAAATTATTTGATACCGATCTTATAGTGAAATATCTTCTGAGCGTTCCTTCAGTTCAGGTCGCAATCCTTATGGTCGAAATGCAGGATGGAAGAACAAAGGCGAGCTTTCGTTCGAGAGGAGCACTTTATGTCAATCAGCTTGCGAAAAAATATGGCGGAGGTGGTCATATGAATGCCGCAGGGTGTCTTTTTCCGTTTTCCTCTGACAGGGCACAGAAGGTGCTGCTTGAAGACATCAGGGAATTCCTTAAAAATCAGGAAATTTTATCATAACCAAGCGAAACGTACGGGTCTGCCATGAAAATTGTCGTAACAAAAAATGCTGTAAAAAAACTTGAAGCAGATATTCTTGTTTTTCCATTCTGCTCAGGAGAGCTCAGGAAGCAAGCTGCCGGAGTTCTGTCGGATTTTGATATTCCCGCTCATGCGCTCAAAGACTTCAAGGCGGAGTCCGGAGAGATAGTTCTTTTATACCCGGCATCTGAAGGGGAACTTGCTTCAAGGGTTGCGCTGCTTGGTCTTGGGGATGGAAAAAATTATGAGGATTTTCGTAAAGCCGCAACTGCACTTGCAGCCAAAGTCCTTTCAATGAACCTGGAGCGAATCGCAGTGGATTGTTCCCGTTTTGGAACTATTGCCGATGAATCAAAAAAACGTGTCGGAAAACTTGCCGAAATCTTTGTGGAGGGAAGCCTCTCGGGTTCCTACAAGTTCGATCGGTTGAAAAGTGGCAAGCTGGATAAAAAGAAAGAAGATAAAAAGGTCAAGGGTATCAGTGAACTGATTCTGAGATTTGATGCTTCGGTGTTTGCTGATGCTCAGGATGGTGCTGCCCAGGGTGAGATTACAGGATCATGTCAGTTGATGGCCAGAGATCTGGTCAATCTTCCCGGTAATTATCTGCAGGCTGAGGATATTGCCAAAGCAGCCCTGGAATCCGGCAGCAGGTACGGGTATGACGTGAAGGTTCTGCGAAAAAAAGAGATGGAAGATCTTGCGATGGGCGGATTGCTTGCAGTCAACCAGGGCAGTACACAGCCTCCAACCTTCAGCATACTCGATTATAAGCCAAAAGGAAAGGCAAAAGTTGTTGTCGCACTGGTTGGAAAAGGGGTTACCTTTGATTCCGGTGGTATTTCCCTGAAACCATCAGAGGGAATGGGTGAAATGAAGTCGGATATGTCCGGTGCAGCCTGTGTTCTTGCTTCGGTTGAAGCGGCAGCAAGACTCGGGCTTTCCATTCGTGTGATAGGGCTGATTCCCGCTACGGACAATATGCCTGATGGCTCTGCGCAGAAACCGGGAGATGTCATTACAACCTATTCGGGTATTACCGTTGAAGTTGGCAATACCGATGCAGAGGGCCGACTCATTCTTGCCGATGCATTGACCTATGCAAAGCAGGAATATCATCCGGATATAATTATTGATCTTGCTACGCTGACCGGTGCTTGTATTGTCGCGCTCGGTTATCCTGTTGCAGGTCTTTTTTCCAACAGCGACAAACTTGCCGATGAGATTTATCAGGCAGGGATCTCTTCAGGTGAAAAAGTATGGCGGATGCCGCTATGGGATGACTATGATGAACAAATCAAATCGGAAGTTGCTGATGTTAACAATACCGGAGGACGTGGTGCCGGAGCTGTGACAGCGGCTAAATTTCTTGAAAAGTTCATAGACGGTCATAAAAAATGGGCGCATGTTGATATTGCCGGTCCGGCATTTCTTTCGAAAAGCGGAGGCAAGGCGAGCGGGGGAACCGGTTTCGGTGTTCGGCTTTTGATTGATTTATTGAAAAAATGGGCTTAAAGCATACATTACAATCGAAGGTTATGCACTGACGCGCACGATGTGCGCTGCTATGCAGATCGGCTTTGCAAACAAGGG
>JAAXUM010000125.1 GCA_013336025.1 Chlorobiaceae bacterium | reverse complement strand
AGTGATGACATACGAATGCAACTCACGGCCAAACACGCTTGCCGTGGTCTCCGCACCGAGGGCGTTTTCCGGAAAGATCGGTGTACCGGTAAAGCCGAATTGATAAAACTTCTTGAACTTTTTCTTCAGATTCTTCTGTGCTTCACCAAACTGGCTGCGGTGGCATTCATCAAAAATAAATACCACCTGCTGGGTGTAAACCGGCAGATCACCTTCGCTCTTCATCAGGTTGTTAAGCTTCTGGATGGTGGTGACAATGATCTTGTTGTCATCTTTATCCAGATTGCGTTTGAGGCCGGCAGTGCTGTCGGAGCCATTGACGCTATCCGGCGAAAAGCGCTGGTACTCTTTCATGGTCTGGTAATCCAGGTCTTTTCGATCGACCACAAAAAACACCTTGTCAATAAACTCCAGCTCAGTCGCCAAACGTGCCGCTTTAAAACTGGTCAAGGTTTTGCCGGAACCGGTGGTGTGCCAGATGTAGCCACCGCTTTCGGGCTTGCTCCAGTTTTTTGCTTCATGTGAGCTTTTCACCTTCCATAACATGCGTTCTGTCGCGGCAATCTGGTAAGGACGCATCACCAAAAGGGTATCACTGACATCAAACACCGAATAATGCAGCAGCACATTGAGCAGGGTGTTTTTCTGGAAAAAGGTGGCCGTGAAATCTTTCAGGTCTTTAATCAGGCTGTTATCAGCTTTCGCCCAGTTCATGGTGAAATCGAAGCTGTTCTTGTTGCGCTGGGTGGTATTGGCGAAATAACGGCTGTCGGTTCCGTTTGAGATCACAAACAGTTGAAGATATTTGTACAAGGAGTGCTCGCTGTTGAGGCTCTCTTTGCTGTAGCGGTGCACCTGATTAAAGGCTTCACGAATCGCCACGCCGCGTTTTTTCAGCTCGATCTGCACCAAAGGCAAACCGTTGACCAGCACCGTCACATCGTAGCGGTTTGCGTGGATACCTGCTTGCTCAAACTGCCGGATCACCTGACATTTATTGCGGGCAATGTTTTTCTTATCTACGAGATAGATGTTCTGGATATGCCCGTCATCAAAGACAAAGTCGTGAATGTAATCATTATGAATTTTTCGGGTTTTATCGATAATGGTATCGCTGGGTTTATCCAGCCAGGTCTCCACAAAGCGTATCCACTCAACCTCTGAAAACTGCACCCTGTTCAACGCCTGCAACTGCTCGCGCACGTTGGCCAGCATTTTCTCGGGAGTGTTTAAGCCGGGGAGATACTCATAGCCCTGGTTTTCCAGATCACGGATAAACTCTGTCTCCAAAGCGTCTTCGCTCTGGAAACTCTCACAGACCGTCCACTCTCTGGCGTATTTATCGAGAATGATGAAGTTCTTCGATTCGGCTATGGTTTTGTAATCAGGCATTTTGTCCATCCTCTTTCTTCTCTTGCCGATAGCCATAGTTATCCCTCAAATGCTCAAGCAAGAACTTCACGATTTGCTTCTCTTGTGGAGTTGGTTCAGCGACAACATCATCCGACAATGTAGAGTGACTTGTGAATTGAATGATGCGGTTGAAGTAAAGCTGCTTATCATCAGGCAACAACTCTGACCATCTGGGATAGCCTAAAAAACTGGCGGTTTTTTCATAAAGGTTACGCAATAGCGTAAAGTGGTATTTTTGGACTGAGTTCTCAACAATGGCTTCTTCAAGAAGCTGCTTTAAGTAGAGGTGATAAGAAAAACTATGGTTTGAATCCCCTTTCTTTTCGACAAGTTCAAATGTCTCATCTTCATTTCGCCTTAAAATGTAGCCAGACTTTACACCAAGCTCATTGTAAAGGACATTGTAAAAAAGAGGACTGTGTGTTGAAATGATAAACCTTAGCCCTTGGCCAACAGTAAAATAACTGGATTTAATCAGTTGTGCCAGATGTACCGCCAACTCGATCAAATGATTTTCGTCCAGCGAACTGACAGGATCATCGATAAAAATGTATTCTAATTGATCATACTGATTCGTTTGACGATCACTCGGTTCTGCGACATTCAAGATTTCAATGACTTGTTCAATGAGGCTGTAGAAAATACTCCAAATGAAATTACTCTCTTCACCTTTTGAAATCTTGATGTGTTCGGTAGGTTCATCATTGCCGCGCTCAAAAGAAAAAGTGACTTCAGAGAAAGCCTTTACCATAATCTCTTTACCGTCTTTGTCTTTGGTAATGTATTCTTCGTTAAAATGCGGCGTTAATTTATCACTGGTGTAGTACTGAAAATGAGAAATTGCGTTTTGATCCTGCCCCTGTTCCTCCAACACCCATTTTGTATAAGCGTTAGGCTGGATTTTCAATTTTCTCTCGGCATCACCCTCCAGATCGTTATCCCAGTAAAACAGGTCTTCGGTGAATGCGTTGTAATAAAGAACCTTTACCTGACGATCTTCCGTTTCTTCACCATCTTTATTTTTCGGTGCGACGAGTTCTTTAAACTCCCGTGAAAGGCGGGTTTTACCCGCGCCATTAAAGGCATAGATCAACTGCACCTTTTTATTGGCATCCTTTAGCTGCTGGGCTATTTGCCTTAGTGTCTTGCTCATCTCATGCCTCCACCTCCGGTTTCGGGAAACTGAACAGCAAATCCCGATAATACTCGTACTGCTTCTGCCGCAATTCAATTTCGCGCGGTAAACCTTCTCTGATGGAGTTGGTCAAAGCGTCGAACTTGTCGAGGATGGCGACGATACGCGCTTGCTCCGCTATCGATTTTTCGGGGTCGTTGGGGTACGGTATTGGAATGGCGATTTTCTTTACTGTTGGAACCGTTAACTGAGGGATTCCGCCTTTCGTACCACCAATTGGAGTCATATCTAAAGCGTAATTTAGATACTTGGTCGAAATGATGCTTTTATTTGCAACTAAAACTATCAAACGAATAATAGGTGTAAACTTGGCTTCTCTGATTGTGTGATAGCCAATCTTTGCCCCTCGTGCTGAAATTGTTACAGCATCGCTTTCGATTTTATATTCGTCAGTGTATCCATATAGCCCTTTTGCTTCTGTCGCATTAGCAAAAATCGGATACGGGAACTCATTCGTTGGTTGGGCTTGGTCTTTAGCGCAATATTTAGGAACATCACCGCCAGCGGAGATTGACAAACAAACGTCTTCCAACGTCTTCCATTTCACTTCGCCATCCTCAAAACTCAACAACTGATCGCGATAGTAGGTATATTGCTTTTTGCGTGCGGTAAGCTCGGTGGTAAGCTCGGTGGTAAGCTCGGTGGTAAGCTCGGTGAAGGCGTCCAGAATGCGAACAATTTCCGCCTGAATTTTAAGGGATTTTTCCAGATCGTCAGGGCATGGGATGGGGATTAGCCTTTTTTCAATCGAACCTTTACCGACATGCATCATCGTCGATCCAGTGCCGTGTTCTTCCTTGAGTGCCTTCGTGTCCCAATCCAGAAAATAATACAAATATTTTTTGCTGATGATATTTGCGTCGGGAACAACCTTCCAAATGTGGTAGTGATAAATAACCTTATCGCCCCCCCAAATTCGTGGTCCAAATGACGCAGACCATGCATATAAAAGATCGCCCTTGTCGCAGTATTTGTCTTCATCAAGCTCTAGGCTTGAGTAATACCAATTGTCGTTTGTGAAGAAGTTGCCAACTCTTAAAACCGGGTACTTTCCTTGGCTTAGTAATTCTGGTTGCTTATAAGCTCTTCCATTTATAAAGCGACAAACCTCCCCCAACGCTTTCCACTTCACCTCAGCGCCATCCAGCAGCTTTTCTATATAGCTCAATGTACTCATACCTCATCACCTCCTTGCAGCTCCCGTTCAATCTGCTCGATACTGGGCAAGCTGGTCTCCAAAGATTCAGGCAAAGATTCCCTGAGTTTGTATTCAGCAATACCCATTGGCTGGGTTTTGTCGCCCAAAGCGTACTCAGCCACCACCTTGTTTTTGCTCTTGCACAGCAACAGCCCGATGGTAGGCTGATCCTCTGCCGCTTTAACCTGGCGATCCACAGCGGTCAGGTAGAAACCCAACTGCCCAAGATGTTCCGG
This sequence comes from Chlorobiaceae bacterium, assembly GCA_013336025.1. Classification (GTDB taxonomy): domain Bacteria; phylum Bacteroidota; class Chlorobiia; order Chlorobiales; family Chlorobiaceae; genus Chlorobium. Next base: position 1,758 of record JAAXUM010000125.1, on the reverse strand, counting down.
CTTGAAATCTCCGGCTTTAAGCTCAATCACCACATAGCAGCGCAACTTCAGATGGTAAAACAGCAGGTCAAGAAAGAAGTCATCACCCCCGACCTCCAGATGCACCTGTTTGCCAACAAAGGCAAATCCCGCTCCTAATTCCAGCAGAAATTCGGTTACGTGCCGAACCAGCGCACGTTCAATCTCCCGCTCCTGCGCTTCATTGCCCAATCCCAGAAAATCAAACCGGTAAGGATCTTTGAGTGATTCACGAGCAAGATCGGATTCCGGTTTGGGCAAGCATTGCTCAAAATTGGTGATGGCGTTGCCTTGCCTTTCGATACACCGCGTCTCGATCTGCATGACCAGAACATTGCGAGACCAATTGTGGATAATCGCCTTTTGCGCATAGGCCAAACGCTCTTCCGCTGTCTTCAGCTTGCCCAGCAAAACCAGATTGTGCCCCCACGGCAATTGTCCAACAGCCTGTTGGACAATATGCTCATCCGGCCAGGCCTCGGCAAAGGAGCGCATATACAGCAGGTTGGTACGGGAAAAACCTTTCATCTCAGGAAAGGCGTTACGCAAATCATGAGCGAGCCGCTCAATAACCTTTGCTCCCCAGCCCTGTTCGGCTTGCCGCGCCAGAATGTCACGCCCTATCTGCCAGTACAGCAAAATCAACTCGCGATTGACCGCCAACGTTGCGCGCTGTTGAGCAGCATGAATTCTCTGCTTCAACTCGGCCAACCAGTCGCCGTAGCCCTCTGGAGGTTGCATCAGAGAAATCTGCGTATCACTCACTGGCCGCCTCCTCCTGCCTGTCGGCAGGCAGGTCAATTTCGGCCACAATGGCATCAATATCGGCACGAAGCCGGTCAATCTTGGCGACGGTGGTTTTCAGTTCGGCGTTGAGCTGCTCAATGTCAATCACTTCCCGAGTATCCCTCGCTTCCACATAGCTGCTGACGGACAGGTTGTAATCATTTTCTGCGATCTTATCGTATTCCACGGACTCCGCAAAGTGATCCATCTTCTCTTTGCTGTCGAACGCCTCCATGATCTGCTCAATGTGCTTGTCGGTGAGCACGTTGTTGTTGGTCTCTTTCTTGAAAAGGCCACTGGCATCGATGAACCGGGTGGTGGTGTCGCTCTTGTGTTTGGAGAGCACGAGAATATTGACGGCTATGGTGGTGCCGTAGAACAGGTTGGGCGCAAGGGAGATCACCGTCTCCACATAGTTGTTATCCACCAGATACTGGCGGATTTTCTGCTCTGCGCCGCCACGGTAAAAAATACCGGGAAAGCAGACAATCGCCGCACGGCCTTTGCTGGAAAGGTAGCTCAGGGCATGGAGCACAAAGGCAAAATCGGCTTTGGATTTAGGAGCGAGCACACCGGCAGGGGCAAAACGCTCATCGTTAATCAGCGTCGGATCGTCGCTGCCTTTCCACTTCACCGAATAGGGCGGATTGGAGACAATGGCGTCAAAAGGTTTTTCATCGCCAAAATGCGGATCAATCAGCGTGTTGCCAAGCTGGATGTTGAACTTGTCGTAGTTGATGTTGTGCAGAAACATGTTCATCCGCGCCAGGTTGCAGGTGGTGTGGTTGATCTCCTGGCCGAAAAAACCCTCTTCGATGATATGGTTGTCAAAGTGCTTTTTCGCCTGCAGCAGCAAAGAGCCGGAACCACAAGCGGGATCGTAGATTTTGTTGACGCTGGTTTGCTTGTGCATTGCAAGCTGGGCAATCAGCCTGGAGACGTGCTGCGGGGTGA
>JAAXUM010000124.1 GCA_013336025.1 Chlorobiaceae bacterium | reverse complement strand
CTGCGGTGCAAGTGCCTATTCCCAGGGCTTTGATTTCAAGGCTTTCAGGGAGATTGCCGACAAGGTTGGCGCTCTGCTCATGGCTGATATTGCGCATCCTGCCGGGTTGATAGTCGCAGGGCTTTTAAGTGATCCAATGCCACATTGCCATTTTGTGACTACAACCACACACAAGACGCTTCGCGGGCCAAGAGGCGGAATGATCATGATGGGCAGTGACTTTGAGAATCCTCTCGGGATGACCATCAAAACAAAAACCGGTTCAAGGGTGAAAATGATGACCGAGGTCATGGACGCTGAGGTTATGCCCGGTATTCAGGGTGGCCCGCTTATGCATATTATTGCAGGCAAGGCAGTAGCATTTGCAGAAGCTCTTCGTCCGGAGTTCAGGGATTATGCCGTACAGGTTAAAAAGAATGCTTCCGTTATGGCGGATAAATTTTCGAGTCTCGGTTACACGATTGTCAGCGGAGGAACAAAAAACCATCTCATGCTGCTTGATTTGCGTAACAAGAACGTAACCGGAAAAATCGCTGAAAATCTGTTGCATGAAGCAGGCATTACCGTCAACAAGAATATGGTGCCATTCGACGACAAGTCTCCTTTTGTCACCAGCGGAATCAGGATCGGTACTCCTGCAATGACGACCAGAGGGATGAATGAGAGTGACAGCGAGCATATTGCCGTGTTGATCGACCGTGTTGTTTCTGCGGCCGAAACACCTGCTGTTAAGGATGTGTGTCGCTCGGTGCGTGAGGAAATCAGGGAACTCTGTCTTCAGCACCCGATGGATGGATATGAGATGACGCCGTAAGCTTCGGTTTTTTTGTCTCCTTTTTTTTGCCGCCTTTCGGAACTTACACTCCTGAGGCGGCTTTTTTTTTACTTGACGGCAGTTTATCGGTTATCAATAATGCTTCTGATCATTGCCCTGAGATCATCCGAGGTCTTTCTGATTTTTCTGTCAAGCGTAATTTTATCCCTCAGCAGCTCTGTTTCGAGGGCAGCGTCATCCTCCCTCCGGATCTGTTCTGTCAGGATCTCTTTCTGACGGATCAATGGTTCAAGCACAAGGCTTTTGAAGGCGTCGAGGAATGATGCAAGGCATTGTCGGGCATTTTCCGCATGGAGATCGGCCTGTTCATGCCACTTTTTACTGACTGGCTGATCAAGAAGCAGGCCGGATGCGAGATTCCGGGCTTCGGGCTCACTGAACATGCTGATCTCGCTGATAATGTCAAGATGGTCGTTCGGAGAACCTGAAAGTGAGTGGTAACGCCGGATGAGGTGCGTGAAAATGTTTTGCGCCACGGGGGTTGGTAAAACGAGCATCTTTTCGTGGGATGCCGCGAACTCAAGCACCGCATTGCCGTAAAAGGAACTTTCAAGCAGGGCTTTTAAAAAGGTTCGTTCAAGTACGGACATTTTTTTTTCTGTAACTTGAGCTGGCCGGGCTTTCATGCTTTTCATATCAGGTGCATTTTTTTCCTTTCTCATTGTGGATTCAAGTATGAGAAGATCCTTGAGTGATGAAAAGCTGATGCCGAGTTTTTCTGACAGTTCCTGCAGGTAGAGTTCCTGTCGGATACGGTCAGGGATAAGCGCAATCGAATGAGTCATTGCCCTGATTGCTTTGGCCTTCACATCAGGCTGTGCAAAGTTGCCTGATTGGGTGAAAAACCGGATCTGGAAATCGAGAAATGACAGTTTGTTTGTTTCGCTGTATCGAAGAAATTCCGCTTTCCCGACTCTCCGCACAAAACTGTCAGGATCGTCACCGGACGGCAGTTCCAGAACAAACGGGGTGATTCCCTCTTTAACGAGCGTGTCTATACCGCCCATCATTGATTTTTTTCCGGCCGGATCGGCATCATAGACAAACAGGATATGGCTGGTATAGCGTTGGAGAATTTTAGCCTGATAGCGGGTCAGGGATGTTCCGCAGGAGGCTACGGCTGTGGTTATCCCTGCCTGATGCAGGGCAAGCACATCCATGTACCCCTCAACGAGCAGAGCTGATTCGGAGCGCCTGATTTCATCCTTGGCAGCATGCAGCCCATAGAGCAGCTTTGATTTCTCAAAAAGGGCGTTTTCCGGTGAATTGAGATATTTTGGCGTACGCGGATCGGCGTCAAGTGTTCGACCTCCGAATCCGGCAACCTGTCCGCCAATTGAGAAAATCGGAAAAATCACCCTGTTGCGAAAGGTGTCATACCAGGAGCCACGTTCTTTATGGTGTGTTGCCAGGCCGAGTTCAGCCAGGTTATCCAGTGGGATAGATGCCTGTTTTGCTTCAGAGATAAGGTTATCCCACTGATCTGGTGCATAGCCAAGGCCGAATTGTTTTATTATCTCTCTGCTCAATCCTCGCGCCTCGGTGAGATAGGACAAGCCTTGAATTCCTTTTGTACTCTCAAGGGTGTTGTGAAAAATTCTTGCCGCCCAGCGAAGAGTGCCGGTACGACTCTCGTTTTCCTCGCTTTGTGTTTTCTGCTGTTTTTTGAAATGGCTGATATCAATGCCTGTTCTTTTTGCCAGAAGTTCGACGGCTTCCGGAAAAGAGACCTTTTCCATTTCCATGATAAAGGTGTAGACATTGCCCCCCTTGCCGGTTGAAAAACATTTGAATATCTGTTTATCCGGAGAAACGATGAATGAAGGTGTTTTTTCCTGCGTGAAAGGCGAGAGAGCCTTATAGTTTCTGCCGGAAGGGTTCAGCTTGACATAGTCGGCGATGACATCGACAATGTTTGCGCTTTGACGGATTTCGTCAATGATGTTTGGAGGAAACATAACTCCTTGTTTCTTTCATTCGTTTTGTCTAAGGGATAGACTTCCATGTTCAAGAAAAGGTAAATCATTCGTCACCGCAAGCCGGATAAGTGCGTTTCATCAGTTTTTTTAGATATTTTTTGATATTTGTTTACGAATAAACAGGTGTGTTTTCTAAATTAGGCGTTGCCGGTGTTGGTTATAGTCGGTTATATACATTTTGATAGTTGTTCAGCAAGCTTATTGCCAATGGCAATAGATTCGTTTGTTCGTATGCCGGCAGATCATTCCCGAGGGGTTAACCGGTTTTTCTGCCTGTGAACGAGGCGATTGAGTTTTTTCTTATGGACATCAAAATCTTTTAATGATATGAAACAGAGTTTTTTTACAAGCTTGCTGATTCTTGCCACCTACGCGGTGTCGCTCGGGTTCTTTGCGTGGATGGGAACAACACCTTCTGATTCCATGTTCCATGCGATATGGAAGGGTGGTCCGATTGTTTCGGTTCTTATGGCGCTTATTTTGATGGTGATAGCCTACATCGTCGAGCGGATCATCGCGCTGAAGAAGGCTGCGGGAAAAGGTAATATTCCCCAGTTTGTTCAAAGCCTTAAACAGGACATTGACAATGGTTATGTTGACCAGGCTATTGCCAAGTGTGATGAGCATCAGAGCTGTCTGTCAGCGGTGCTTCGTTCGGTGCTTGACCGGTACAAGAAAATGGTCAGCCTCAATGTCACTGACAGGGATAAACGGATAAGCGAAATGGAAAAAGCTGTCGAGGAAGCGACCATCATGGAGATGCCGCTCCTTGAAAAAAATCTTGTGGCTATATCAACAATAGCATCAATTTCTACAATGATCGGGCTTCTGGGCACAACACTCGGCATGATTCGCGCCTTTGCAGCAATGGCGACAAGCGGCGCTCCCGACGCGGTTCAGCTCTCTCTTGGTATTTCTGAAGCGCTTTTCAATACTGCTCTTGGTATAGTCGGCGGTATCATGGGTATTGTTACCTATAACGTCTTTATCAGCAAGGTTGATCATTTCAGCTACATGATCGATGAGGCGGCCTTTTATATTATCCAGACTCTTGGAAACTCCAAATCGGAATAAAACGCATGTCGAGGATAAAGGCAAAACGGGTAGGCTTTCGGATCGATATGACGCCGATGGTGGATGTCGCTTTCCTGTTGCTGACATTTTTTATGCTTACCACCAAGTTTCGTCCTCCTGAAATTGCAGAGGTTGATCTTCCTTCGTCTCATTCTCAGTTGAAACTCCCTGAATCAGATGTTCTTACCGTAACGGTTAGTGGTGACAATAATTTTTTTATGGGGGTATCTTCCCGTCAGGCAAAGGAAAAGATTTTCAATACAGCAGTTAAACCGAAACTTCAGGCAGCCGGGTTTCCGGAAGCAAGAATCCGGGATTCGCTGAAAAGTTTTCGACTTGCAGAGAGTTTTCCTGTGGGGAAGGATGAGCTTGACAAATTTGTACTTATGGCTCGGTTTGCTAATCCAAAACTTCGTCCCGTTATCAGAGCTGACGATGATGCTGATTTTGATGCGGTAAATCAAGTGATAAAAGTGTATAAAAAAGCAAATATGCTTACCTTCAATCTTGTAACCGTGCTTGAAAGGGAGGTTCACTGATATGGGAATGGTTGATTCTCCCAATGAACGCCGGGGAACAAAAGGCAGAAAGCGAATTCGCAAGCGGATCGGTTTTCATCTTGATATGACGCCTATGGTGGATGTGGCATTTTTATTGCTGACGTTCTTCATGCTGACGACTACTTTTGCAAAGTCCAATACCATGGAGATCAACATGCCGCCTGAAATGGAGGAGGTGAAGATCGCTGAGGCAAATGTTATGACGTTGAGAATTGCAGGGGATGGCATGGCTTATTGTTCACTCGGTAATGAGGCTCCTCGCCGGCTTGCGTTGTATCAGACTGGTGATGCCAGCAAATTTGCCTTGAGTGCTGAGCTGCGTCAGCTATTGAAGCAGCAGACCGCAGTCAATAAAAAGTTGGTTATTGTATTGAAAATCAGTGAAAAAGCAAAGTATAAATATCTGGTTGATATTATTGATGAGTTGAATCTCATGAAGATTGACCGATTCAGCCTTGATGATTTCACTGACCAGGATGAACTTGAAATCAAAAGGGCTGTTTAGCCGCAAGGAACAGCAAAGGAGAGAAAGGGTGCCTTCAAAGCTTGATAAAATCCATGATGACGTCGGACAGAAAGCTATGCTCTCATGGTCTATCCGCGAGGATTTTCTCGATACCGACTGTTTGCGCAATGTGCATTACGGCAATCTCGTTCTCCGTCGTCAGGCACACCTTTTTCTCTCGCATGGTGTATTGACAGCAATGGCGCTGTTGTCAATTGTTTGGCTGTTGAGTGCAAACTGGCAGGCAATTACCTCTGTTTTCGGCATTTTCCAGAAAGATGACAAACCGTTGACTGAATCGTATGAGGTTGTAACCAGTGTGACACAGTTGCCGCCACCGCCACCGATTGCCGCACCACCTCCGGCAGCCCCGAAAGCCTCACTGACACCTCCGAATGTTGGTAAAATCAAAAAGGTAAAGGAGGATGAAGTTCCTTTGCAGCAAACCTTTGCGACCCAGAAAGAGATCAAGCAGGCTATTCAGTCACAGCCTACTGATGCTGCAGGCAGTGGAAGCGGTTCGGGTTCGGAAGATGGAGCTACATTTGTTGCACGCGAAAAAGATCCGGTACTTCTGTCGATGAAAAAAGTCTACCCGGAAATGGCAAGAACCGCAGGCATTGAGGGGAGAGTTTTTATAAGTGTGCTGGTAGGAGAGGATGGCAGAGCTGTTCAGGCAAAAATCCTGAAAAGGATTCCGGCTGATTGTAATGTGTTCGACGCAGCGGCAATGAAGGCGGTTATGGATGCTAAATACGCTCCGGGTATCCAGAATGGCAGCCCGGTCAAGGTCTGGTTTACCGTTCCGATACGTTTTCAGCTCGATTAATGATCCAGTCCATCGGTTTTCTTTTCATTTCAGCAGGGAAGG
>JAAXUM010000369.1 GCA_013336025.1 Chlorobiaceae bacterium | reverse complement strand
ATCTGTAAACCGATCCAATCCCTGCAAAACCTGATGAGCAAAAGGTCGTTCAGAATATCTTTAGCCAGAGTACTGCAGCAGCACATTAATGAAAAAGATTCAAATCAACCATTCACCGGTGAGCTGAACTCCGTTGTGATCCTTTCAGGAGAAAAAATCGGAGACTCAATCCTTTTGACTCCCTTGCTTCGCAATCTCCGTATTCATTTTCCGGAACTTGAAATCCACCTGATCTGCATGACTCATATATCTGCCGAATTTTTCAAAAACGATCCACATATAACGGCAGTTCACGAGGTTAAAAAAAACATCCTGACTTATTGTATAAAAACACTTCCCAGAAAATTTGACCTGCTGTTCAACACAAAGGACGGTTTATCCACAAATTTTCTTATTCAAACCGCCCTGCTCCGGGCTCGCTTTAAAGTCGGACACCACCATCCCTTGCATGAAGGGATATTTAACCGTTTGATAGCACTGGACCATAATACCAAAATGGTGCTGAAACACTGCTCACTGCTCTCCGTCCTCTCCCTTGAGGCAACAGGAGAAGAGACCCGGCCATATCTCCCTCCAGCCCCGATATCGGAGAGGATGGCATCCTTCATCGCAACCATTGAACAGGATCATGTTATTGGAATCAATATCAGCGCCGGAAACGAAAGCAGATACTGGACTGAAAAAAAATGGTCGGATCTTCTCTCCTCGTTTCCGGAACTTCAGTTCATTATATTTTCCGCCCCCGGAGATCTCGAAATAAAAGAACGGCTTGAACAGGCTCACAACAACGTCACGGCTTCACCACAGACAGCAAACATATACGAAGTAGGAGTGCTTGTAAAACAGTTACAGCTTTTGGTAAGCCCGGACACATCGCTTGTACACATTGCTTCATGCTACAATACTCCTGTTATAGCTTTCTTCCCTGACGCGCCTGTTGAATATGCCCGCTTCGGCCCCTACCTGACGGCGCATGAGCTGGTCATCTCTCCCTCCCTGAAGGTATCTGACATCGACGTTCGGGATGTTGTGTCAGCTATACAGAATCAATTGTCATCAATCGCCAAAGCTCCTTCACCAGAAACACTAAACTCCAAGACATGAAACCGGCAAAAAAGGTTAAACAACCTTTCAGATACCGCTTTGCACAAGCCCTCAAGCTCGCAGCTAAACGACCATCTGTTCAGCATATCCCGGACAACCCACCGGAAAGCATAGTAATCCTTGCCAAAGAACGCTATGGAGACTGTATCATGCTTACTCCATTAATCGGTTGCCTTCGAAAAAAGTATCCTGCACTTTCAATTTACATACTGACTTTCAACCAGAACATTTTCGACTTTTTCCGGACTGATTCAAACATTACCGCTGTCTATAACACGAAAAAAAATCCGGTCCGGTACTGCAGAGAGATCCTCTCAAAGGAGTTCACTCTCCTGTTCAACCCCAAAGACCATCCCTCAACCAATTTTCTTATTCAGACGGCTCTTGTCCGTGCCCGACGCAAAATCAGCCATTACAATATTTATCATGAAGGGCTCTACGATGAGCTGATCAGGCTCGATGCAAACACACATGAATCAGCAAAAAATCTATCGCTTATAAACCTTGTCGAAGGGAGTTCGGAACTGATCGAATGCAAACCATATATCCCTGTTATGGCAGTATCCCCCGATATATCCCGGTTTCTGAAAACAGTTGCTGCCGGCAGATATACAGGCATCAACATCAGCACCGGCCACATCGGAGGACACCGGAGTGTTGCGCAGTGGGGCGAACTAATAGATAATTTCATGAACGAAATTTTTGTAATCTTCTCGTCCTCCCGGGATATTGAAGAGAAAAGAGCACTTGAGCAACGACATAAAAACGTTCTGCAATCACCTGCAACCCGAAACCTTTACGAAGTAGGAGAGATCGTGAAAAGCCTGAAGCCTCATTGCGGTTACATCCACCGCGGCATTGAAAAAATGTGCGAAAAAGACACCTATCCCCAGATCATCCATCTGACCGACCGGATGGATTATCTTTCGGCCCACATAAACAACCACGGTGTGTGCATGCTGGTTGAAAAAGCCCTTGAAGTAGAGGTTCCCGACCGTGTAAAATACATACGTACCATTGTTGATGAGCTTAACCGCATAGCATCCCACCAGTTGTGGTGGTGCAGCTTCGGCATGGACATGGGCGGGCTGACCTGTTTTTTTTACGGTCTCCGCG
>JAAXUM010000368.1 GCA_013336025.1 Chlorobiaceae bacterium | reverse complement strand
GTTCCTTTCCATGCAGCTTCTCGAAAAAGTCACCAAAGGAGCGCGTTCCGTTCTCATCGGTCAGGCGGTAAAGCCCTGCGCTCTGATGAGGATTCTCACCATATCGCATATCGAGTTCACGCTCAAGCTTCAGGATCATGGAAGAAGCCGCCTCATGCTGAGCTCCAGCAAGATAAGCGGCAATGGCTCGATCATAACGGGAGGTAAGTTCAAAAACCTTCAGAGCAAGCGCCAGCCGAGTCTCCCTTCTCGTCGCACCGCTATTTTCGCGCATCTCCTGCAGCACAAGCGCATAATCGGCACTATCCGTGACCACCGTTACCGACTCGTTGTTCTTGGCTGCACTCCGAAGCATGGATGGGCCGCCAATATCAATATTTTCTATGGCATCCTCAAAAGTAACATCCGGCTTTGCCACCGTAGCCTCAAAAGGATAAAGGTTAACAACAACAAGATCTATAAAGCTGATCCCGTTTTCGGTCGCCTGGCTCACATGGTCAGGATTTTCCCTGACAGCAAGCAATCCGCCATGTATTTTAGGGTGGAGGGTTTTGACCCGACCATCCATAATTTCCGGAAATCCGGTGATAGTCGAAATAGAGGCCGCAGCAATTCCGGCATCCTGAAGAGCCTTCAGAGTTCCGCCCGTTGAAAATATCTCAACGCCGAGAAGAGAAAGCTCCCGGCAGAAATCCACAATACCGGTTTTATCAGATACAGAGACCAGCGCCCGTTTGATGACAGGATCAGACATTTGCAAAGAGTTTATTTATCGTTGAGTCGCAGATTCTAAAGCCGGAATTTAAGAAAATATCCCCAATTATTTCAGGCACTCCTGCATGCAGAGCTCAATCAATTAATGGCCAAAATCCCCGGCAACCGGTTGGTTCGAAAAGCGAAGCATGCCTTTCATCCATGGCTGTTCTTCAGCAGGTATTCAGTTTTCCTCTTTTCGGCAAGAGCTGTTTCCGATCGCGGAACCTTCTCAACAACAAAGCGATCAGGAAAAGCAACAGAAAATGCTGCGTTTCCCGATCGCTTCATCCTTCAGCAAGGATACGGCAGGGTACAAGGTAAAATCAATTGATACACCTGTTATGCCAAAAAAACTTTGGCGGTCAATCCTCGCTCAGGTAAACCAGGCAGCATCAGGCAACCGGCACCGGGCTGGTACCCTGATTTCCGAACAGTTGATCAGTAAACTTTATATACCATGCCCCCGCCTGCACCTGCACGATATAGGCCAATGCAATCAACAACGCGGCGTCAGCACCTTTTTCGCCAAACACACCCAAAGCGATTGCAAGCGCAATCGAGAGATTCCGCATGACCGTTCCATAGACCAGGGCAATGGCATCGTTTCGCTTGAACAGCATCTTGCCGATAAGGGTACTGATAACGAAATTGATCGCGTAAATCAGCATGAGCGGCAGAAGCAGATTCGGAAGCATGGCTGGATGAGCAATGATGCTTTTAGCCTTCAACGCCATAGATACAAAAACGATGCCCAGCACGCCAAGGGTCGATAACGGCGGAAACTTCGGCTTGAGATGCTGATTGTACTCCTTCTCGCCAAAGCGCTTGACCAGCCAGCGCTGGGTAAGCGTGCCGAGCACCAATGGAAGAAACACGATCAAAGCGATTTGCAGAAAGACCTGCAACAGCGGGATTTCAACCACCGCACCCAAAAGCATCTTGAGGTAAACCGGCGCCAGAAAAGAACCGGCAATCAACCCGATCACCGTCATTTTTACCGCAGCAGGCACATTGCCCTTTGCAAAACCAGTCCAGGAGATGGTCATGCCTGAAGTAGGCAGCAGCGAAGTCAAAAGCAAAGCAAGGCGAATCATGGGCTGATTGGCAAACAAAAGCAGACCAATGCCGTAACCGATGGCCGGCATCAACAGAAAGTTTATGGCAAGCGTAACGCCCTGCAGCTTGTTGCCGCCAGGAGTGAACAGATCACGCACGTTCATCGTCACCATCATGGGATAGACCATGAGAAACGTAAGAGGAAGAATGGCCAATCGAAGAAAAGCCGGATCGGTCATTTTTCCGAACACCAGACCAGCCAACATCGCAAGAGGAATGCTCCAGACCAGATTCTTCTGCAGCCAAGAGAGGTATTTCCACATTATCTTCTTCCTTTATATTTAATGAGTTGTTTCGCAATGCAAGCACCTGAGACCGTCATGCATCGCCATATTTATCGGCATATGC
>JAAXUM010000367.1 GCA_013336025.1 Chlorobiaceae bacterium | reverse complement strand
TCGAACGCCCGGCGACACACCTCTTTTGCAAGCGTCTATACCTATCCCGAAGCACCTCCCGATGTCGAAATCGACGTTCGCAAGGAAGACCTCGAACTCTCAACCTTCAGAAGCGGCGGAAAAGGCGGCCAGAACGTCAACAAGGTCGAAACCGCCGTGCGCATCAAGCACATTCCATCGGGCATCGTCGTCGGTTGCCAGCAGGAACGATCCCAGTTTCAGAACAGGGAGCGCGCCATGAAAATGCTGATGGCACAACTCTACCAGCGACAGCGGGAAGAAGAAGATGCCAGAAAACGGGAAATTGAAGGCAAAAAGAAAAAGATCGAATGGGGAAGCCAGATTCGCAGCTATGTACTCGACGATCGTCGCATCAAGGATCACCGCACCAATTATGAACGATTCGATGTTGAAACCGTGCTTGACGGCGATCTTGATACCTTCATGGAAAAATACCTTTCCGAATTCAGTGACTGATGGCAGAGCATCAACAAAGGCCTCCCATCCGGTTTGCTCTTATTGCCGACATTCACTATGCCGCAGCCGGAGATCCCGAAAGAGATTCCGGCTGCATCGATGATCTGCAGAAAAGTATTGCATGGTGGAACCAGGAATCAACAGAATTTCTGTTACAACTCGGAGACCTCATCAAAGGCAGCAGCAACCATGCCCATGCCGAACTTCGGGAATCGCTGAGCAACCTCGGAAGCTTTCAGGGCAAAACCCGTCATATTATCGGAAATCACTGCCTCTCCATTCCGGAAAACGAACTTATACCTGCCCTTGACCTGCAAACCCCCTATTATGCATTCAGCATCCCTCCATTCCGTTTCATCATTCTCCACGGCATGGATGTATCAACTCTTACAAAACCCCGAACAAAACATGATCGGGAAAATCTTGCACACTACCTCTCAAAACCGGAACTGCATGACTACTGTGGTGCCATAGGCGAACAGCAGACCAAATGGCTGCGCTCACAGCTCAAAAAAGCCGAACAGAACAGAGAACAGGTTATTGTCGCATCTCATTTCCCGCTCCACACTGAAACAACCGACACACGCTACGGACTTCTGTGGAACCACCGTGAAATACTGAAAATCCTCTTGGCATCCCCGACAGTAAAAGTCTGCATCAGCGGGCACTACCATTATGGCGGGTACACAAAAGAAAAAAACATCCATCTTATTGTCCTTCCGGCATTTACAAACCGTCATCTTCACCCTGGCAGTCAATCGGCAATCGGCGAACTCACGCCGGGCAGGCTGGTGATCCGCGACGAACAAGAAAAAACCATCTACGACCTTCCGCTCGACTGAACGAAGCCAATACTGAACGTCACCACTTTTCAGCCATACAGCTGCTCATAGCGACTGAATCCGGCCTCACAAGAAAACGGCTTTCGAGACGATCGAATACCGGAATCAATCCCGTTACCTGCCCGGCACTGATCTTCTGAAAACGGCATCTCCACTGACAGCGCCTCTCCCTGATAAGCACGCAAAAAAACACTGAGCAAAGCCTCTGAAAGTTTCACAAAAACGTATAGATGAAAATATATATTTGTATATATCATCTGATTTCTGTTTTATTAAGAAGAATATGTAATAAAAAAACTGCGACGGGAACATTTTACACTGGAATCCTGGTTTAAACTCCAGAAAATAACTTGCTATAAAGTTACTATTGTGCACGTTAGAGCATATGAAACGAACTGAAGGCAAGAAGGCACCGCCTCAATAACACGTTATTTATTGCCATGCGCTACTTGAACGACATCATACAGATCGTATATAAAAAAGACTATATCTACTTTCTCATTTTTGAAGACGGCACTCAGGGGGATCTTGATTTTTCCGGACATATCGCCAACAATCCGGATTTTGAGCCGTTACAACAGATGAACTTCTTTGAGCTGGCAACACTTGAAGGCGGAACCATCACCTGGCCGAATGGTCTGGATATTGAGTCCCAGACTCTCTACGAAAATATCTTGAACTCAGATATAGCCAACGAACAGCCACTTTCATTTTCATATACCACAACGTTCACATCCGGCAGAAACACACGATAAGGACGACCTCTCTTCTGCAATCCACGCAAGATGCATACGATCGTTCATGAAAGCGCTTAAAAATACTCAGCGCGCCTGTAACGACTCCCATACTTCACAAAGGGCAGCCTGACTGAAACGCAGTTTATTCTGCTCTCTTGTTCCATGGTGG
>JAAXUM010000123.1 GCA_013336025.1 Chlorobiaceae bacterium | reverse complement strand
CCAAAACATACAAGGAGGCCTCACTGAGCCTTGGTTCAACGAAATGGAACACTATTGTTACCGTGATCCTTCCAGCAGCACTTCCCGGTATTCTCACCGGCGGCATTATCAGTCTCGGCAGGGCTGCCGGTGAGACTGCCCCCATTATTTTTACAGCAGCCGTCAGTGTGGGTTCAGCCATTGGACTTGCTGATGTTTTCACCTCTCCGACCCCTGCTCTGTCGTGGAACATCTATAACCTTGCCAGTGAGCATGAAATGGCCAGTGAAATCAGGCATGTACAGTACGGAATGGTTCTTGCGCTGGTCAGTATTGTGCTCATGCTCAATCTGTCGGCAATTCTTTTGAGAGCAAGGATATCAAAAAAATTAAAAGGCTAAGGAAAAATGCAGATGACAGCAGATGCAAGGGATACATCAGCGAAGGCTCCTGAAACGCAGGCAACGCGTGATATTTACCTGCCACCCGAAAGAAAAAAAGTTTCCGACGGAGGGGTTCCCCATGTTATAGCAAAAAACTTTTCGATTTACTACGGGGAGTTTGAGGCCGTAAAGAAAGTCAATGCCGATATTCTGTCGAAATATGTGACAGCTATTATTGGGCCGAGCGGGTGTGGAAAAAGCACCTTTCTTCGCTCAATCAATCGTATGAACGATCTTATACCAAGCTGTCATACCACAGGAGGTCTGCTTTTTGACGGTGAAGATATTTATGGCAAATTCACCGACGAGGTGCTGCTGAGAAAAAAAATCGGGATGGTGTTTCAGAAGCCGAATCCTTTTCCGAAATCAATTTTTGAAAATATCGCTTACGGCCCGAAATTGCACGGCATTCAGGACAAGAAAGCCCTTGCTGAAATTGTTGAGCGAAGTCTGAGAAAAGCCGCTCTCTGGGATGAGGTGAGCGACAGGCTCGATAAAAACGCTCTTGGCCTCAGCGGTGGTCAGCAGCAGCGGTTATGTGTTGCCAGAACGCTCGCTGTTGAGCCTGAAATTCTTCTCCTCGACGAACCGACCTCAGCGCTTGATCCCAAAGCGACGGCGAAAATAGAGGATCTTATACAGGAGCTCAGGGGCAGTTATACCATTATGATTGTGACACACAACATGCAGCAGGCATCGCGTGTATCGGATTTCACAATGTTTTTTTACGAAGGGGTTCTTGTTGAGCACGCGCCAACGGCACAGTTGTTCACCAACCCGAAAGACCAGATGACAGAAGATTACATTACCGGAAGATTCAGCTAACGATACAATCATTCGACCCATGTCAGAAAGACCTGTTCATGAATACATCAAGGAGTTGTCTGAAGAGCTCGTTCAACTTTCCAATCTGGTATTGCGTAATTTTTACGATGCCCTGCACGCAGTCAAGCATCAGGACGAGCTTCAGGCGCGAAAGATCAGGCTGGTTGACGATGAAATCGATATCGCCGAGGTCAGAATCGAAGAGCGGTGCCTCGCTTTTCTTGCGCTTCAGCAACCGGTAGCAAGAGATCTCAGAACCATCGTCACGATTATGAAAATCAATGACGACCTTGAACGGATTGGCGATCTGGCCGTTCACATCATTGAACGGATTCCGGAAATCAGTCTCGAGATGCTTGAAAGATTTGATTTTGAGGAGATGGGTCATCTTGCCGGAGAGATGACAAAAAAATCAATAGAAGCATTTGTCAACAAGGACAAGGTTCTTGCCGAACAGGTCTGCGCTCTGGATGATCAGATTGACGCGATGCACAGCGCTGCCTTTAAAAGGGTCGCAACGATCATGAAAAGTCTCGATGCTGATGTCGATCAGCTTATTTCCGTGCTCAGTATCTCCCGCTATATTGAACGAATGGCCGATCATGCAACAAGAATTGCCATTGAGGTGATTTATCTTGTAACCGGTGAAATTGTGCGCCACAGCGAGAGCTCTTTTGAAAAGCTGATCAGGTCACTCAAAGATTGATGTAATCAGGTCGTGGAGAGTATTACCGGTTTTTTTGTTTTTTAACTTGCATATGACCTCATTGCTCAGCTAAATTAGACAGCACGTAACACATTCGGCATTTTTTTAACACAAGTGAGGTGTTGTACTCTATGGCAAAAATGTTCGGCAAGCTATTTGGCGATTCGCCAAAAACAACTGAAATTCCGCAGGCATTTACGATCAAGATTGATCCTTTGAAATTCAATCTTTCCATTAAGCCTTCGGGCACGGTTCATGTTCAGCTTGAATCGCTCAAGCAGAAGCTGACCAAGCTCTCTTCCAACGTTGAAAATAACCTGATGCTGAGCATCAGGGCATCAACCAAGCAAAATGTTGACCTTGCCTCCTCTGCATTCCAGTTTGATGAAGAGTATATCCAGAAAGGGAAGTTCGAGGTTGAGTATCTCACGCTTGCCTACCTGTCGTTTCAGCAGCTTGACAATGATCAGCTCGCAATTGTGAAAAATGCGCGCATGATTCTGCAGGAACTTGAAAGGCTGGCGCAGTACGCGCTTAATATTGCAGACAAGACCGGTCATGTCAGGTTCGCCAATGTTCAGGAATTGCATAAGGATGAGTATGGCCTGAAGCCGATGGGAGACATTACTGCTGAAATGATCAAGAAGGCGGTTGAGGCCTTTGTGAGCGGCAATGCAAAGCATGCAAGTGAAACCCTCGGCATGATGAAGGAGATTGACGAGCTTTATCAGTCTGCGGTGAAAAAAATCAAGTCATCAGTAACCGATGAGAATATCACCAATCTGACAGGTATTCTTTCTGTTGTCGAACATGTCAAAGCTTCTGCGGATATCTCCTGTTCAATTGCAAAAAACTTCTGTTGAGTTTTTTTGTTCAGGCATCTCTGAGTTGTTCCTTATGAAAGAAGGCGGGCCTGTACCCCGCCTTTTTTTGTTTTTATGCTGAAAAAAAGTCTGCAATATGACAATGGTTGAGATTATGAAACAGACGAAGATCTGGAGTGTTCTGCTGCTTCTGGCAGTAGTTTCCCTGCTGTTCTGGTGGATGCAGTCAGGTCATAAGAGCAGTAAGAAGGAGAGTGGTTATTCCGGAAATTTTCCTGTCATGGCTGAAATCGTCAGAGTTGCTTCAGTACGTGACAGTTTCAATGTTACAGGGAGTGTTGAAGCGGTCAGAGATGTGGAGGTATTCTCTGAAACAAGCGGCATAATACGAAAGGCTTATGTGGAGGTTGGAGAAAAAAAACAGGCCGGAGCAGTGCTTTTTCAGGTTGATGATGAATTGCAGGCCTCGGCGGAACGCAAGGCTCGTCTCGCCTGTGTTCAGGCAAAGAGGGATTACGAGCGCTTTGCAAATCTTTATAAAGAGGGAGCCGTAGCTCTTGGCAGTGTTGAGCCCCTGAAACTCAAGCTTGATGATGCGGAAGCTGATTTGATAACAGCAGAAAGAAAGTACCGGGACACAAGGATCAAAACCCCTGTTTCCGGAATGGTTACAGCAAGACTTGTTGAAGAGGGTGAGATGGTGCAGGCGGGAGTGAAAGTTGCCAATGTTGTTGATCTGTCAAGACTCAAAATCAGGTTTTATCTCTCGGAAAAACAGGTGCTCATGGTTTCTTCCGGATCTCTGCTTCAGGTGACGAGCGATCTTTATCCCGGCAGAAAATTTTCATCCACTCTTTTCTCTCTCAGCGGCAAAGCAGGCCGTGAGCATACCTTTGAGGCTGAAGCGCGAATGGACAATCCGGATGAAACTCCTTTCCGGGCAGGTATGTTTGTCAGAGTATCAGCGTTCGGTGCGGTGCCGAGAGAGTCGGTTGTTATTCCAAGAGAGGCTCTTGCAGGGAGCATTCTCAAACCACAGGTGTTTGTGGTTAACCGGGGTACGGCCAGGATGCGAAGTATCGTTGCGGGAAGCAGTTACGGGACATCTCTCGAAGTGCTTTCAGGGCTGGTTCCTGGCGACAGTGTGGTCACAAGTGGTCAGAATGAGCTGCATGACGGCATGAGAGTTGTCGTTCTTCGTCAAACCGGTAAAGGATCAGAAAAATGACGCTTACCGAACTTTCCATCAAGCGGGCAAGTCTCGTTGTTGTTGTTTTTTCGGTGCTTGGCATTCTCGGTTTTTTCAGTTACCAGCAGTTGCAGTATGAGTTGTTGCCGAAGATGACACCTCCTGTCGTTTCAATTTCGGTGCAGTATCCGGGAGCATCACCAGGTGAAGTGGAGACATCGATTACCAAGCCTGTAGAAGAGGCTGTTTCAGCAATTGAAAAAATAGAGAGTATCTCATCGGCCTCATCCGAAGGCCTTTCGTCCGTCACGATCGAGTTTTCGAACTCAGCCGATATTGACAAGTCTTTGCAGGACGCCCAGCGCAAAGTCAATGAAATCAGAGGCTTTTTGCCCGATGAAGCCAAAGAACCGGTGATCAGCAAATTTGCCCTTGACGAGGTCCCTGTTTTACGTATCGGAGCAACCTCTCTTTTGTCTGACAGTGAGTTCTACCAGCGCCTGAAAGATGATATCAAGCCGGTGCTTTCAAGGATAGACGGAGTTGGCCAGGTCTATCTGCTTGGTGGTCGGGAACGGGAGATACGCGTAAACCTTGATCTTGATCGTTTGCAGGGATACAACCTCACGGTTGCTGATATTCTGCGTGAAATCGAGCGCTCAAACCTTGATTTTCCTACAGGAAAGATCAATGACAGCGATCGCCAGTTTGTGGTTCGTCTTGCAGGAAAATATGCAACCCTTGATGAATTGCGCAATCTGGTTATCAGTTCATCCGGAGATGGCCGCGTTGTGCATCTCAGGGATGTTGCCGATGTAGAGGACGGGTTCAGGGAGATAACGACCCTGACGAGACTAAACGGGAAAAGCGCTGTCGGTATCATTATCATGAAGCAGAGCGACGGCAATACCGTGGCGGTCAGTCGTCTTGTGCGCCAGGAGTTGTTAAAGCTTGAAAAACTTTACAAGGCAGAAGGGGTTTCGTTTGATATTGCACAGGACGCTTCAACCTTTACGCTTGAAGCGGTTACGGCTGTCCAGCACGATCTTCTGCTTGCAGTAGTGCTGGTTGCACTTGTCATGCTGCTTTTTCTGCACAGTCTCAGAAATTCTCTGATTGTGCTTGTATCGATCCCGACTTCGCTTGTCACGACCTTTATCGGGATGTACCTTTTCGGGTTTTCGCTGAACCTCATGACGCTGCTTTCGCTCTCCCTTGTAGTGGGAATTCTGGTTGATGACTCCATTGTTGTTCTTGAAAATATCTATCGCCACCTTGAACAGGGTGAAGAGCCCGGATCGGCTGCATTGAACGGTCGAAACGAGATCGGGTTTACCGCACTTTCCATCACGATGGTTGATGTGGTTGTTTTTCTGCCACTGTCGCTTGTCAGCGGTCTTGTCGGCAATATTCTCAGGGAGTTTGCCGTTGTGATGGTCATATCCACGCTTGTCAGTCTTTTTGTCTCCTTTACCGTTACGCCTCTGCTTGCTTCACGATTTTCAAAAGCTGAAAAACTTGTTGCGGATAATCCTTTTTCCTCTTTCGCTCTGGCTTTTGAACGCTATTTCCAGCGTTTCAGAGATTGGTATCTTGTCATGCTTGGCTGGAGCCTTGAGAATTCGAAAAAAGTGATTCTTCTGTCGACACTGCTTCTTTTTTCATCGTTTGCTCTTCTTTTTCTGGGTTTTATCGGCGGAGAGTTTATCTCGGTTTCTGATCGGGGAGAGTTTTCTGTTATGATGGAGTTTGAGCCCGGTACAAAACTTCAGGAGACCGACTTATAGAACATGCGAGTTATGAAAGTGTGATAAAAAATGATATAAAAGTTATGGATCAAACAGGAATTGCTCTCGCAAAAGAATGAAATTTAAAACTCAAGGTTGTAAATCTTTA
>JAAXUM010000366.1 GCA_013336025.1 Chlorobiaceae bacterium | reverse complement strand
GGCAAGGGAAATCATGAATACTGAAATCGATGCTTTCCATTTTCGGCGCATCAGGTTGCGAACGATAATCCGCAACGGCAGGGGCATGTTTCGGCGCAACAGCTCCCTGTCGATGCGTCCTGATTTGTAGATTGGCGGCGATTCGGGACGCATTGCTTCGGCAGGAGGAAGCTTCACGGCTTCGCGTACGGCACCGAGGGATCCGGTAAGGGCCGCAAACGCAGCGAGGAGCACCGAGAGCGCAACGTCCTCAAAACGGATGGAATATACCAGTTCGGCAAAGTTGTAGAAGTCGGCATAGATGCTCATCAGTCCTTTTCCTATCCATGCACCGAGAGCGGTACCGACAATTGCTCCCGCCGCTGTCGGCAGCATGGCGAAACCAAGAAAGTGCAGCCCGACATCCTCATTGGTATACCCTATCGCTTTGAGCACGGCAATCTGATCGCGCTGGGTGGCAACGATACGGCGCAAAACGATGTTGAGCAGAAAAACGGCAACAGCAAGAAATATGGTCGGCAAAACGGTAATCTGAATACCTACCTGTTTGATCTCATCGGAAATAAACCTGTCGGAGAGTTGTTCTGATCTGCCGAATGCTCCGAGCGATCCATACCGTTCAAACTGTCTGTCAAGCTGCATGATGATATCTTTTTCAGAAGCACCGTGAGCAAGCGTCAGAGAGAGGTCATTGAATGCCCCGTCCATATCAAGCGCCGACTCAAGCGCCCGCCGGCTCATCCAGAACACTCCGAAGCGTCGTTTGTCGGGGAAAAAAGCTCCGGGCTGCACTTCATAGATATACTCCGGAGAAAGGCCGGTACCGACAATAACAAGCTCCTTGCGCCTGCCGTTGATCACGGCTGTAACTCTGTCTCCGGGCGAAAGATGATTTGCATCGAGAAACGGCTTGCTGGCAATGATCTCTTCCGGTTTACCCGGCTCGATATATCGTCCGTTTTTGATAAAAAGATCGTTGAGCATGGCCGCAGGGTGCTCCGGAATCGAAATGAGGCGACCGGTCGCAGGTTCGTCAAGCCCCGGAACATCGAGAGTGACATCGGCAATAATTCTTGTATTAACCGCAGCGACTCCAGGAATGTCGCTCACCCACTGACGATAAAACTCAGGAGCGCGTTTAACCTGCATAAATACATCGGCAAACCGGAAGCGACTGTAGTATTTTGCTTTTGATGCCTCAAGCGAATATCTGACGCTGCTCATGGAGATAAACACGGCAATTCCACACGCCACAACAGCGGCAACCGCAACCATCTGGCCTTTGAGGCGGGAGAGTTCCCGCAGCAGTTTCCGGTTGAAGAGTTTCATCGTCCGACTACCATGAGAGTTCCGATGGAGAGAGTTTGCGAGTATTGCGCCGGTCTTCGACCACCTCTCCGCTCCGAAGGGTAATAACGCGATCGGCCATTCCGGCTATCGAAACGTTATGGGTAATCACGAGCGTCGTGGTTCCGAGATTACGGTTCACGCGATCGATCACATCAAGCACAATCTTGCCGGTCTGATAGTCGAGCGCTCCGGTCGGTTCGTCGCAAAGCAGCAGTTCCGGGCGTTTTGCCAGAGCCCTTGCAATGGCTACCCGCTGCTGCTCGCCTCCGGATAGCTGAGCGGGAAAATGGTTCATGCGGTTTTCAAGCCCCACAAGCATCAGCGCCTCTTCGGGAGAGATGGGATTTTCCGCTATATCGGTGACAAGCTGAACATTCTCAAGGGCCGTAAGACTTGAAATGAGGTTGTAAAACTGGAACACGAACCCGATAGCCCGGCGACGATAGGCCGTGAGATCTTTCTCGGAAGCCGCAGTCAGTTCAAGGCCATGAAAAAAAAGACTTCCTTCCGAGGGAAGGTCGAGACCTCCGATAATGTTGAGCAGGGTCGATTTTCCGCTGCCGGAAGCTCCCAGGAGTACGGCAAGCTCTCCTGAATAAAAATCCATCGATACCTTATTGAGGGCGTTTACCACAACTTCGCCCATTCTGTACCGTTTACTGATACCCCGAACCTGAAGCACCATCGGGGATGATTCGTTTTCTGCTCTTTGATCCTTTATGAACTCTTTCATGCCTGAACAACGACCTGCTATCGGCCAATTTGAGATAACTTGTACTGTTTACTAACGTTCATTGCCTGATTAATAGTGCCGGCCTGTTTTCGTTAACTCCCTGAAGAGATTTCAAAAAAGGATAACAGAGAGAGCTCCCGGAGTTG
>JAAXUM010000365.1 GCA_013336025.1 Chlorobiaceae bacterium | reverse complement strand
CCATTACCGAAGTAAAGAAAGCGATTGAGTTTTTCATAGACACCTCCAGAGCGATTGCAATAAAGCCAAAGACAGAAGCGAAGACTTCCAACCCAAACGAGATCACGACGTTTACTTCAATGTGTACCTGTACCTCCAAGCCTGTTGTGCCAGCACTGAGATGCTCAGCGCTAACAATAATTAGATTGATCCGCCTATACTGGGGATTTTTGAATTATAACCCATATAAGACGTCATTTTCAAACCACTCAAAACATCGCCAACCAATTTTTTATAAATCACTTAAATCTATTGTTGCGTTTTATGTCAACGTCTTATATGGATCGGCATAAATAACGTTGCTCACAAGCCGTCTACCGGGCCTCGCACACCAGACGGACCTCGATTCAAGACATGCGTATAGATGCACATCATTATGCCCAAGAAGCTCCTGAACAATTCGGATGTCATATCCTCCTCCCTGCAAGTGAATAGCCCCCGGCATTCTTATTCATATCACAACACTGGCTTACTGAAAAGATAGCGAAATAGCGCAGAGCCATCAAAATAATACGGCATCAAAAACCGATAACTACACCGCAACGCATTGTCATTCTGAAGCCGATGCAATCGGATGAGGAATCCATAACCCTTTTCTGAACAGGAAGATGGATCCTTCACTACGCGATGCTTCGTTCAGGATGACAGGAACAATATTCATACCCACGTTCGATCTGTCGGTTCCACATTAATAATGCTTCTTACTGCTCACCTGTTGTCCAAGCCCCCCTGTTTTTGAAGGTTACCCAAACAGCATTATCTTGACCGATATCTTTCTGAATCCCCTCATTGCGGCATGGTTGATTGCTTTTACTCTCATCCTCTGAGGTCTGCCTGCGATTTGCAATGATTTCGGAGCTCGATAGGGCGCCTATTCCCCGGTCAACGCTATTCCATTTCATTGCTTGCTATCGAGGCATGACTCGGGGTCATGATGTTTGGCTATACCTTTCATGTGAGTAACTTTCATACGCTGCCTTCTAGCGGTTTTATCGGCGCTTTCTGAACGTCCCGTTCCTCTTCTCATTCCAAAGTTCACTTTAACTTAAAAATTTCAAGAATCGCTCGATCTTCTCCATGACTTCTTCATGAGTAAAACTGCGGGATCTAACGCTCGCTGATGTTCCGCTCTTCTCAATGATCTGCTCCCCGAACAAGGGCACAACATCCTCGTAATTGCCTTTATAATTGCGCCATTCAGCATCTAGTCCTTTTCGCTTTATAAATCCAACTACACTTCGAAGATTTTGATAAGCCTGATAAATTGCCAGAAAATCAATTTTTTGCTTTTCTTCAATCTGCTCTGAGGTCAACATACGAACTGCGATGATTTGCGCCACGAGCAGATTCCTTAGTGCCGCTTCCGCCTGAAGTTTATGGGAGTGTCGAACAGCATAAAATCCAGCAAAAGCACCAATAAATGCACCAATCAAACCCGATAGTAGATTTAGAGTAAGATCCGCCATAAAGATTTATAAAATTATGATGACGAGCCACCATCCGTGACTATATGCTTGAGGCAGCTCTCTACGTTGCTATTGAAGCCCAGAGCTTACAAACTGCTCCGGCATAGGTCATGCCGGGCTCAATCACGTATGCCGATGCATACTGTTTCCGCAGTTCAGAACACTCCCGCTGCTATCGATTAACTGACATGACTTTTTTCAGGATACGGATCAGCGTTTTATGTGCGCTTTTTCTGTTCATTTCCTGTTCAACCAGTAGCCTGGTCGTCGCCTGAGATCGGCAACCGCAATTATTCGGACGGAATCGGATTTAACCTGATAAATAATCCCGAAGGGAAACCGGTTTACAAGGCAGCGGCGGGTATTTTCAGACATGGGCGCCCATGCTTCAGGAAATCGTACAATGAGGTCTATCGTTGCATATACTTCTTGCGCAAACTCCAGACCGAGGCCGCTCTGGCAATCTTCATAGTAATCGACAATACTGTCAAATTCCGATTCCGCATGTTCATGGAAAAAGAATCTCATTTGCTATGCTTTCCTTTTATCCGGGCAAAGACTTCCTGACCGGAAACCAGTTTAGCCTTGCCTTCCTCAATTTGTGCTATTCGACGTTCCGCCTCATCCGCCCAGAGCAGATCGATTTCCTTATCGACAGGAGGGTTCAGACTGATCAGAAGTTTCTCGATAAGGCTCAAACGAATATCTGTCGGCAGAGAAAGCGC
>JAAXUM010000364.1 GCA_013336025.1 Chlorobiaceae bacterium | reverse complement strand
AGTTGGAAGAAAGCATTGTCACGACATCCTCATCTGGTCGATCAACCACCCAGCGATATCCTGTGCTTGCGTTCTCCGGCAGGGTTATCCGTACCGTATCGCCCGAATGGATATCCACTGTTCGATCATTGTCCTTTTCAACAAAGTCATGAGTCATATTCGAAGCTTTCTGGTTGCCGGAACAGGAAACCGCAATCGGGAAAAAGATAAAACACACTGCCGCCAACATTGCTGCTCTGGCAAGGTGTAGAACCATACTTATCAGCGATAGTGTTTTCGTTTGCATACATTCACCTTCTGCCCAATTCACTTCAGATACACTGCCTCAAATTTGGCAAGCGGGGCCATTCTTGCTTTGTTGAGCTGGAGCTTGTCACCCTGTATGGCATAGTTGTCAGCCATCTGGAGCACCTTGAAGAATCCGGATTCCGTTTCCATATCGGGACAGGCCATCATGGTTGAGCCTATTTTATCAAAATGAATACGATTGCCGGGCTTCAGCCCGTAAGTGCCGAAAAAGGTATTGCATCCGCCGAAACCCTGCACCCTGCTCCCATCTTTTTTCAGAATAAGGTGCGCTTCCCTCTTCTGCATGGCTGTTGTTGTTACGGGTTTGCCCATCACTTCGGTCAGCTTCCAGTATGTTTCAGTCAGTGCTGCATCTGGTACGATCGCCATTGTCAGTCCGGTTTTTTTCAGGATATAGTTGTCGGCAAGCGCTCCGGCGATTCTCTGGCCGCTCCGGTCAAGCTGGATAAGCATATTTTCTCCAACGAAATACTTGCCAAGACCATCTTTTCCTCCAGACAACTGGATCGTATTGCCTTGTGTATTCCAGGAGAAGGTTCCCTGCTCGACAAATATCTGTTTTCCTTTTCCGAGATACCTGCTCTCAAGCAGATAGGTTTTCTCGAGATTCAAGGTAAGGGCGGTTTCGATTCCCTCACAGTCAGCGCAGGGAAGAATCCCTTTGTAAGTACCGTTCCAATCGAGCGATGTTTCACTGTTATCACCTGTAGCTACCGCTGTCGGCGGGGTGCCTTTTCCGGAATTTTTATAGCTTTCAGCTTTCACCTGATCCCTGCAACTGCTCAAGAGCATCATAAAACAGGCTCCGGCAATAAGTAAAGTGCTCCTGGTCATAGGGGGTATCTCCTTCGGGATCAAATAGTGTAAATCGGATTAACGCTCCGAGTTTAAAAACAACATAAAAAAGTTACTCTCTTTTTTTCTGAACTGAAAGAGGAAACTGCCGACAGGTTTTCATCCTGACTCTCCCCGGCAGTTACTCCTCATCATTTCTACGGGAACTGGTCACCAGTTTATGCAGAATGCCGATAACAAGCAGTGATGCGAGCAGAAGACCGTAGTGCCAGGGATTGAATCCGAGTAAATCAATGCTCTGGCCGGCTGTTGCGATTTTTACCGGTTCAACAATAAGCTGCCGCAAAAGGGTGATCATAGCCACTTCAATAAATACCACAACGTGAAACACTCCGTTCTGCACATAGTTAATTTCAGCAGCAATCAGACTTGACAATGTCCAGACAATAAAAAGCGTACCGAGTGCCTGAAGAAAGCCGTGGGCAAGATCGTTTTTTTCAAATGAATGAAACACCGCAATAGAAAACTCCCACATAACCATAAGACTTGCAAGCACAAGAGCAATGGCAAGCAAAGCGTGAAGAATATGGTTGAAAGCATGGAGGGCCCGCAGGAGATGCACTTCAAACTTCATTTCAGTAAGTTTCATAACTCTGTCGGTAAGTCTTGAATAACAACCACAACGACATAGCAACCACGGAAAGGCGCTTTTATAAAAGAAGTTGCTCTATAATGGTAATCATTAGCGTCTGACTTTGCAATAAAGAGATCAGGAAATCATGCTGATGATGTTTCTTCAGATCGGAAGCTTTATTTTACCATACAACATACCCTTAAATACATGAAAACTGAAGCTGAACGTTTTGAAATCCGGATTGAGATACAATCTGATGATATCGACATGCAGAATCGTGTCAATAACGTGGTCTATCTTCGATGGGTTCAGGATGTCGCCATCGCTCACTGGAGCGCAATTGCTCCTCCGGAGGATCAGGAAAAGCTGATGTGGGTTGTACGCCGGCATGAAATTGACTATAAACGACCCGCGCTGAGGGGCGATTCCATACTTGCCCGAACATGGATCGGAGAGGCTTCACGTCTTGCTTTTGACCGACATACAGAAATAG
>JAAXUM010000363.1 GCA_013336025.1 Chlorobiaceae bacterium | reverse complement strand
AATGAAATAGGTGCAGGGATTCGCTGCTTTGCATATGCCATAAAGAACCTGCCCGTTTGAACTTTTTTTGCCTGCGACAAAAATGATGCAACTGTTTGCAAGTGCAAAATCATGAAGCATCCGGTTTCTGCTCGATACCTGCCGACATATGGTGTCTTTGAAGACATAATGAGGCATATCGCGAATTCCGGTCAATGAAGCGGTGAGATCAATGTCGCGGATAGCCATCCAGAGATGCTCGTTCTCTTTGCGTATCTCCGGGGAAATGCCGGCAAAGAGTTTCCGGAGGTTTTCTTTCAGCTCATAAAACCCCGGGACATCCATTGTTGTTTGTGATATGAGTGCGGTTTTTCTTTTCAGATCTATTTGACAGGTCTCCGAAGGGTCGGAGAGGTCAGGGTGTTTGATGATAACCGCACTGTTTTGGCAATGACCATTGATTCCGATTACTTCAGGATGGGCAGGCTTTCCATAGATGATGATCTGGTAGTCAAGTTCATGGAGCAGTCTCGCGGTACGCTGCAGTCTTGAGACCACCGGACAGGTTGTATCGGTAATGACAAGGTTGTTTTTCTCGGCGATACGGTATGTTGAAGGTGGTTCACCATGAGCTCTGATGAGGAGTTGCGCATTTTTCAGTTCGTGAAATCCTGACTCATCAATGGTTGTCAGGCCGAGATGCTCAAGTCTTTTGACTTCAGCTTCGTTGTGCACAACATCACCAAGCGAAAATAGTTTTTCCGGATTATTGAGTTTCTCTTCGGCAACATGGATTGTTCCCTGTACGCCTATGCAGAAACCTGATGATGTTCTGTCAAGATTGATTTTCACGTTGCAAGTATCGTCATGTTTACAGGCCGAAGAATCCCGGGGTCCATGAAATGTCAAAGGTAAGAAGTCCAGAGTCAAAAGGCAACAATTGCCGGAAACAATGATGCTGTATCAGTTGCTCTTTTGATCAGGAGAGAACATCAGGGTTGATGGCAGTCGCTCATACTTCAACAAGTTCGACGTCAGGGAGATCCGATTCCATAAAGAGTTTATAGAGCATACTGAATTTCTGGGGAAGATCACTGACAAGCAGATGCGGAGGTGGAGCATGCTTTCCGGTGCAAAGGAGCCCTGCATCAGCAAGGAGTTCTCTTGTTCGGCCTGCAACTGCTTCTGCTGAGTCAATAATGCGGATATCACCGTGCAGGGTATCAGTAATCACCTTGCGAAGAATAGGGTAATGGGTACATCCAAGCACGAGCGTGTCAATATCGTGACCATCAAATGCTGCAAGGTAATCACTGGCAATAAGGCGAGTCGCAGCATGTTCTGTAAATCCCTCTTCAGCGAGGGGAACAAAAAGCGGGCAGGCTTTTGATACAACTTCGATGTTGGCATCAAGCCGGGTGATCGCGTCAGCGTATGCATTTGAGCTGACGGTAGCCTGCGTTCCTATGACTCCGACATGTTTGTTTCGGGTTACCTGAACGGCAAGGTCTGCGCCTGCCCTGAGCACGCCGATAACCGGAATGCTTCCAGCTGCTTTTTCAACGACATCAAGAGCGAGGGCTGATACGGTGTTGCAGGCAACAATAATAATTTTCGGAAGATGGCTCATAAGGATCGCGGTGTCTTCATGAGCGTATTTTCGAATTGTTGCCGGAGACTTTGTTCCGTATGGAACTCGTGCCGTATCACCGAAATAGATGATGCGTTCGGCTGGCATTTCTGCCTGTATTGCCCTGACTACAGTCAGGCCTCCGACACCCGAATCAAAAATTCCGATCGGACTTTCCGGTGTGGTTTTATGGTGCTGCAATGCTGAAAATATTGTGCTTTTTAGGCTCTTAAACGTTAAATCTGAATACGATAATATCTCCATCCTTCACGATATACTCTTTTCCTTCTGAACGGAGTTTGCCGGCTTCCTTGACCTTCTGTTCTGAACCGAATTCGAGAAGGTCCTTGTAGAACATGACTTCCGCACGGATAAAACCCTTTTCGAAGTCAGAGTGAATGGCTCCGGCAGCTTCCGGTGCAGCAGCTCCTTTTCTGATCGTCCAGGCATGGACCTCTTTTTCACCAGCAGTGAAGTACGTTTGCAGTCCGAGCAGTTCATGGGCTGTTCTGATCAGTCTGTCAAGACCTGACATGGTAAGCCCAAGACTTTCAAGAAACATGGGTCGCTCGTCTTCAGGAAGTTCAGCAATATCCGCTTCGGCTTTTGCACTGATGATCAG